>CBDVCO010000015.1:0-24811 GCA_965372515.1 uncultured bacterium
TTTTGGCGGCCGGGTCTTCCTCCTCAACGTCCTCGAATATCCGTATCTTTCCGAACTCGCCGTCATAGCCGGGGGTGATCGAGATATTACCCTCTCTTACGCGTATTATCGCCTCTGTGAGGCGGTCGCCCGAGAGCCGGGCGAGTTCCTTCATCGGCATCTCCAGGAGTATTTCAAATTCGCTATTGCCCTCTTTGACGAGCCGCATGTATTCCCTCTGCACCGTCTTGGTCGAGGTACCCTTACCGAGCACTACGGAGATGATCTCTTCAAGCGGGACGAGAGCGCGCGACGGTATCGCGTTATCCGGCGTAAACCCGGGCGCGCGGTCTGCGAGTTCCATTACCCTGTATAGTACGCCGACGGTCAGGGGCTTAGCGCAGACCGGGCATATTCCGCCGGCCTCGCGCGTCTCCTCCGGTTCCATCGTAACCCCGCACGCCCTGTGCCCGTCGCCGTGGTACTTGCCCTCTTCCGGGTAAAATTCGACGGTGTAGAGGAAGCGCTCCCTATCTTTCTTTTTTATTATATCCATTATTTCATAATAATTTAGTTCTGCGTCGAAGACGTTCGCCTCCCTGCCGAGCTTCCTCGGCGAGTGGGCGTCGGAGTTCGAGATGAGGGTGATATTATCTAGAGCCGAAAGCCGCGAGTTCATCTCCGGGTTGCTCGATAGTCCGGTCTCTATGGCGTAGATGTGCTTGGTATAGTCGCCGAAGCATTCTTCTATCGTGTCGAAGCCCGACTTGGAGCCGAAGATAGAGAACCAGGGGGTCCATGCGTGGGCCGGGACGAGCATTGCGTCCGGCGAGCTGTCGAGCACTATTTTAATAAGGTCCTGCGCGGAGAAGCCGAAGATCGGCCTGCCGTCGGAATTGATATTGCCGAGTGCGTCGAATTTTTTGTTCATCTTTCGTACCGCGTCAAGCGTTGGCGCGAATATGAGCGAGTGGATCTTGCGCGTACGCCTCCCGGTCTTTGTGCTGGGGTCAAGGGTGGAGTAGATATTGCTCACCTCGGTGGTGAGCATGAAGCGGACCGCGTCCGGGTCGTCGGCCTGATCCTTCAGGACGAAGAGGCCGTTATTGTCATTTGTAAGCAGTTTCTCGATATTAGCGAAATGCTCCGGGTGGGTAAAGTCGCCGGTGCCGATAAGGTTGATGCCTTTAAGGCCCGCCCAATGGGCGAGGTTCTTAAGCGTCATCTCCTTGCTCGTGGCCCTTGAAAAGCCGGTGTGGATATGGAGGTCTGCGATAATCCGCATTTTTTATAACGTATAGTAGGGAACGAAGTTTAAAGACGCAGCTCTTATAGCCCGATGATATTATAGCCGCAGTCCACGTGGATGTTCTCGCCGGTAACGCCGCTTGCGAGATCGCTCGCGAGATAGAGCGCCGTGCCCGCCACATCCCCCTGCTCGGTATTTCGCCTCAAAGGGGCCTTCTCGCTTACATGGCTGAGCATGGAGTTAAAGCCGGAGATGCCCATAGCGGCGAGCGTCTTTATCGGCCCGGCCGAGATGGAGTTAATTCTTATGCCGCGTTTGCCGAGGTCTTCTGCCAGGTAGATGACGCTAGTCTCGAGCGCCGCCTTGGCCACGCCCATCACGTTGTAGTTCTGCACCACCTTCTCGCTTCCGTAGTAGGTGAGCGTTATGATAGAGCCGCCGCCCGCTTTCTCCATAAGTGGCGCGGCCTTGTTTGAGAGTTTTACGAGAGAGAAGGCGCTTATGTCCATGGCCATCTTAAAGCCGTCCCTCGAAGTATCGAGGAACTCGCCCTTAAGCTCGTCCTTGTTGGCGAAGGCGAGCGAGTGTACGAGTATGTCGATAGAGCCCCATTCATCTTCCAGTTTTTCGAAGACCGTATCTATCTCCGCGTCATTTGTAACGTCGCAGGGGAGGATTATCTTCGAGCCTACGGTCTCGGCAAGCGGTGTAACTCTGCCTTTAAGGATCTCGCCGGCGTATGTAAAGGCAAGCTCGGCCCCCGCCTCATGCAGTTTCTGCGAGATGGCCCATGCTATGCTGCGCTCGTTCGCGACGCCGAATATGACGGCCTTTTTACCTGTTAGGAGTCCCATTGTTTGCCTCTTTGAGGGTTAGTTTGTCTTATAATTACCACTAAAATTAGCACTAATGGCAATCTTATTCAACCTATCTTTTCCCATGCATCGCTGTATTTTCTACTACTATTATGGTATTCACATTATATGGGCAGTATTGATATTAAAACGCCGCTCTTGACTGTCGATATAATTATCGAAATGGCTTCCGGCGGCATCGTGCTTATCGAAAGGAAGAACCCGCCTCATGGTTGGGCCCTTCCCGGCGGCTTCGTGGACGTTGGCGAAAGCATAGAAGATGCGGCGGTGAGGGAGGCGCTAGAAGAGACCTCCCTCGATGTTGAACTGGTCTGCCAGATGCACGCCTATTCAGAGCCGACGAGGGACCCTAGGTTCCATACGGTCTCTATCGTCTTTGTCGCAAAAGCAACGGGAGAGCCCGTCGGCGCGGACGACGCCGCGCGCGCGGAAGTATTTTCTGAGGACGCGCTGCCTGAGGTGATAGCCTTTGACCACGCGCGGATTATAGAAGATTATTTCAGATGGAAAGAAGAGGGTTTTAAGATCTTTGACGAGAGCTACGCTTGACTCGACACTAGCTTTCGAGCTTCTCTCTAAGGAGCTGGTTTATCACCTTCGGGTTTCCCTGTCCCTTTGTCGCCTTCATGACCTGTCCGACAAAGAAGCCCATGAGCTTCTTCTCTCCGCCTTTGTAGCGCGCGACGCTATCCTGGTCGGCCTCAAGAATCTTTTCTATTATCGACGCGAGTTCCCCGGTATCGGATATCTGGGCCGCGCCCGTCGCCTTTACGATATCCGCAGGCGATTTGCCTGTCTTAAAGACCTCTTCGAATACCTCTTTACCCGTCTTGGCGTTTATCTCGTCCTTGTAGAGCATATCAAGGAGCGAGGCGAGAGCCTTGCTCGTTACCTTACACTCGGTAATTTTCTGGCCCTCTTCGTTTAGAAGCCTCATAAGTTCGCCCATGACCCAGTTTGAGACTACTTTAGCGTCCTTTGCGAGCTTGACCGTCTCTTCATAGAAATCCGCTATCGCACGTTCTGCCGTAAGCACCCCCGCGTCGTAGGCGGGTAGTTTGTATTCGCTTATAAAGCGAGCCTTCTTCCCGGCCGGTAGCTCCGGGATCTTGCCACGAGCATCTTCAACGAACGCGTCGTCGAACTCGAGAGGTAGGAGGTCGGGCTCCGGGAAGTAGCGGTAGTCGTGGGCCTCTTCCTTGGAGCGCATCGAGATTGTCACACCCTTTGCCGAGTCATAGAGGCGGGTCTCCTGGACTATCTCTTCGCCGTCTTCTATCGCGTCGATCTGCCTTTCTATCTCAAAGCGTATCGCGTCCTTTATGAACTTAAAGGAGTTGATGTTTTTTAGCTCCGCCCTCGTGCCGAACTTCTCCCGGCCCTCGGGCCTGACGGAGATATTCGCGTCGCACCTGAAGCTACCCTCGTCCATATTGCCGTCACAGATGCCGAGGTAGACCACTATGTCGTGGATGGCCTTCAGGTACTCTACGGCTTCTTCAGCGGAGCGGATGTCGGGCTCGCTTACGATCTCAATCAGAGGCGTACAGCTCCGGTTCAAGTCAACGAAGCTCGAGCTTGCGTCTTCGGGGCCGGCGCCGTGAACGAGTTTTCCAGCGTCCTCTTCCATGTGTATGCGGGTTATCCCGATCGTCTTCTTTGTGTCGTCGACCTCTATTTCAATATGGCCGTGCTCGCATATCGGCAGGTCGTACTGCGATATCTGGTAGCCCTTGGGGAGGTCCGGGTAGAAGTAGTTCTTTCTCGCGAATACGCTCTTCTGTTTTATAGCGCAGTCGGTGGCGAGCCCCATCATCACGGCGAACTCAACGGCGCGCCTGTTCAAGACGGGCAGAACCCCCGGCATGCCGAGGCAGACCGGGCAGACCTGGCTGTTGGGCTCGGCCCCGAAGCTGGTCGAGCAGCCGCAGAAGAGTTTCGTATCGGTCTTTAGCTGGGCGTGTATCTCAAGCCCGATTACGGGCTCATATCCGCGGACTATATTTTTGTTGGTGTCGGTCATTAAAGCTCCGGTTCTTCTGTCTTCCATTCGGTCGCGTCCTCGTATGTCTTGGCCGTTCTTAAGAGCGTCTCCTCGTCGAGCGACTTTCCTATCAGGTGGAGCCCTATCGGGAGCCTACCGGAAGTAAAGCCGCAAGGCAGGCTCAGGGCCGGAATACCCGCGAGGCTCGCAGGGAGAGTAAAGATATCGGACAGGTACATGGTAAGCGGGTCGTCGGTCTTCTCGCCTATCTTAAATGCCGGGCCGGGGGCCGTCGGTGTAGCGATTACGTCGCACGCCTTGAAGGCCTCCTCGAAATCGTTCTTGATAAGTGTCCTTACCTGCGACGCCTTCTTATAGTAGGCGTCGTAGTAGCCGCTCGAGAGCGCGTAGGTGCCTAGCATTATGCGCCTCTTGACCTCCGCGCCGAATCCCTTTTCCCTTGAATTTTTGTACATGTCGAGGAGCCCCGTACCGTTGTCGACCCTCACGCCGTACTTCACGCCGTCGAATCTGGCGAGGTTACTTGAGGCCTCGGCTGTGGCGACGAGGTAATATACGCTAACCGCGTACTCTGTGTGGGGCAGCGTGATCTCTACAAGTTCCGCTCCTTCTTTCTTAAGAACCTCCAGTGAAGCCCTTACGGCTTTTTCGACCTCCGGGTCTATGCCCTCTATAAAGTACTCTTTTGGTATGCCTATCTTTAGCCCCTTTACGCCGCCCTTTAAGCTTGCTCTAAAGTCAGGCACAGGGGCATCTATGGAGGTAGAGTCCCTCGGGTCGTGGCCGGCTATCGCGTTTAGCATTATAGCCGCGTCCTCGACCGTCTTCGTTATAGGCCCGGCCTGGTCGAGCGACGAGGCAAAGGCGATCATCCCGAATCTTGAGACGCGCCCGTATGTGGGCTTTAGCCCGACTACTCCGCATAGCGCCGCTGGCTGGCGTATTGAGCCGCCCGTATCGGTGCCGACAGAGGCCGCGCACTCATTTGCGGCGACGCTGGCGGCGCTCCCGCCGCTTGAGCCGCCGGGGACCAGATTCTCGCCCCAGGGGTTGACAGTCTTTTTAAAGGCCGAGTTCTCGGTAGAGGAGCCCATGGCGAATTCGTCCATATTGTTCTTGCCGAGTATCACCGCGCCTGCCGCCTTTAGTTTCTCTACTACCATCGAGTCATAGGGCGGCCTGAAGCCCTCGAGTATCTTTGAGGCGCAGGTGGTCGGGATCCCCTTTGTACAGAATATATCCTTCACGGATATTGGTATTCCGGTTAGTACGCCTCCCTTGCCTTCGGCTAAAAGCCTGTCCGCCTCTTTTGCGGCAATGAGCGCCTCGTCAGCGGTAATGGTGAGGAAGGCGTTTACGCGCGAATCCACCTCCTCTATGCGGGCGAGGTAGCTTTCGGTCATTTCTAAAGAGGTGCTCTCTTTGTTCTTTAATTTTTGGGATAGCTCAACGATCGTGCGCATTTTGGCCTGTCCGGATAGATTGAGATTAGTTTGTCTATTCGATGATCTTTGGGACCTTGAAGCATCCCCGCTCGCTAACAGGGGCGTTTAAGAGCGCGTCTTCCGGGGAGAGGCTTTCTTTTATCTCGTCCTCGCGCATCGGTCCTGTTACAGGCGTGGTGCTGGTCGTCGGCTCGATACCTTCGGTATCGATCTCCGATATTTTCTCTACATGGGCGAGTATCCTCTGTATCTGAGCGGTGTATAGTTCGAGATCTTCCTCAGATGGCGCTAGCCTCGCCAGGGCCGCCACATGGCGTACCTTGTCTTTTGATATCGACATGATCGATCCTTACAGAGAATTAAAATACTAAAGTCCAATGACGAAAATTAACACATAAAGGAGGCCATTTCAAGTACCCCTTCCCCTTTACAATCCGAGGAGCAGGGGATATACTCACTAGCGTTAGCCACTTAAATCAAGGGGGTATGATTTAATATGAAGGCCATGAAGGTAGGCTTTGTCCAGAGCTCTCCAAAGTTCGGCGATGTTGAGCGCAACGTCGATAGGGCTCTCAGGAGGGTAGAGAGGGCCGATGCGGAGCTTCTGGTCCTGCCTGAGCTATTTAATACCGGATACAGGTTCCGTTCCGTAAAAGAGGCCTTTAGCTTGGCCGAAGAGATACCGAACGGGCCTACCGTAAAGAGGCTTATCCGGGCGGCCAAAGCCAAAAAAGCCTTTATAGTCGCAGGGTTGGCCGAGAGGGCGGGCCAAAAAGTATATAATTCCTCAGTGCTTGTCGCTCCGAAAGGGCTTGTTGGCGTCTACAGGAAGGCCCACCTCTTTTCTACGGAGAAGAGGCTATTTTCACCCGGTAATACCCCCTTTGAGGTCCATGATATAGGTAAGGCCAGGATAGGCATGATGATATGCTTCGACTGGCTCTTCCCCGAGGCCGCGAGGACCCTCGCCTTAAAGGGGGCCGACATCATATGCCACCCGTCTAACCTGGTCCTGCCCCATTGTCCTGAGGCCATGATCACGAGGTGCCTTGAGAACAGGGTCTTCGCCATTACGGCGAACCGCGTAGGGGAGGAGGCGAGGGTGGGTAAGGAAAGGCTCCGTTTTATAGGCAAAAGCGGCATAGTAAGCCCTTCCGGTGAGGTGCTCGTTCGCGCGAGCTCATCAAGGACCGCTACGGGTGTCGTAGAGATCGACCCCGGGAGCGCCAGAGACAAGCGAATTACGCCAAAAAACGACGTTTTAAAGGACAGAAGGCCCGCGCTCTACAGCCTTGAAAATCCTTAAGTTTTCAACAGTAAAAAGACCGCTTTGAAACGGTCCCGGATATTGTATACAGTATACGATTTTTCCTTGACAAAGCCCCGTGGTTGTTTTATCTTCCTTGCTTATCATACCCGTACAATATGTGTGTTCCAGCCCTTTTATTTAGTAGTGTTGAGGTCTATTTTTAGAGCGTCAAGCAGACTTTAGAGGAGGTTTAGGACAATGATGCCTTATTTTGCGATCCTCTTCATGATGGGCCTTGTTTCCGTCATGGGCATCGGATTGCTTGTGGTCAATCTGCTCCTCGGGCCGAAGAACCATTATGATGAGAAGCTCACCCCGTGGGAGTGCGGTATGGAGCCGGTCGGCGAGGCCAGCACCGGCCACTTCAAGATCCACTACTTTCTCGTCGCCATCCTCTTTATAGTCTTTGATGTAGAGACGCTATTTCTCTTTCCGTGGGCGGTCCTCTTGACCGACAAGTCCATATCGGTATTCATCTTTATCGAGATGATAATCTTTATAGTAATACTCGCCGTCGGCCTGATTTACGCATGGGCCAAGGGCGCGCTTGATTGGGTATAGAT
Source organism: uncultured bacterium (assembly GCA_965372515.1). Classification (GTDB taxonomy): domain Bacteria; phylum Desulfobacterota; class GWC2-55-46; order GWC2-55-46; family JAJCZF01; genus CBDVCO01. The sequence continues at coordinate 7,426 of CBDVCO010000015.1, forward strand.
GACAGGGGAGAATTAACCGATGGCAGGTAAGATCATAGATAACTCTGGCGAAGATTCGGTACTCTTTACGAGGGTAGAGGATATTATAGACCTCATCAGGGCCAATCCCGGGCTCGACATGGTGAAGAACAATTCCGTTACCAATACGGTCAGGAACTGGGGCAGGGCCTCTTCTATCTGGGCCATGACCTTCGGCCTGGCCTGTTGCGCTATAGAGATGATCGCCTCGGCGGTATCTCGTTACGACCTTGACCGCTACGGCATAATATTTCGCGCCTCTCCGAGGCAATCGGACGTCATGGTCGTCGCCGGGACGATGACCAAGAAGATGGCCCCGATTGTAAAGCGGCTCTACGACCAGATGGCCGAGCCCAGGTGGGTGATAGCTATGGGCGGGTGCGCCTCTTCGGGCGGCCCCTACAATACCTATTCGGTCGTTCAGGGTACGGAACTGGTCGTCCCGGTCGATGTCTTTGTGCCGGGGTGCCCCCCCAGGCCCGAGGCGCTGATGTACGGCTTTCTCCAACTCCAGGAGAAGATCAAGAAGGAGAGGCCGGAGCTTTTAAAGAAGAAAGTCGAGCAAATTAAAGGATAGGCAAAGGATAAGAGGTCTATGGCGGATATAATAGAAGGTTCACTTCAGCATAAGAGGCTCGTTCAAATCTGCGGCTCGGACTTGGTGAGTTCGAGTTTTTTCAGGGGCGAGCTTACGCTCGTCGTCAATAAGGACTCGCTGCTGGCGATATGCGACGCCATCAAGGGCGACGAGAGCCTGAGGATGAACCACCTTTCCGACATCGTCGGGGTCGACTACCTGCCCCATGTTCCAAAGGTCCCGAGGTTCGCTCTCGTCTACCACCTCTATTCCATTCCCATGAAGATCAGGCTTAGAATTAAGGTAATGCTTAATGACAATGAGACCGTAGAGAGCCTCACTCCTCTCTGGAATAGCGCTAACTGCGCCGAGCGTGAGGTCTATGACATGTTCGGCATCGAATTTGACGGACACCCGAACCTTACGCGCGTCTACCTCGCCGACGACTGGGAGGGTTATCCCCTGCGTAAGGACTACCCGCTGCGCGGCTATAAGGACGAGTACAACCCGTTCGGCGAAGAGAAGAAGGACTAGGGAAAAAGTGGCGGAAGATATAAATAGCGAAGAGCATATAGTTACAAAGTCGATAACCGTAAGCATGGGCCCTCAGCACCCGAGCGGCCACGGCGTCCTCCACCTCATCCTCGACATGCAGGGCGAGATGGTAACGAGCGCCGTCCCTGATATCGGCTACCTGCACAGAGGCACAGAGAAGATAGCGGAGAACCTTCTCTACGCGCAGTTCGTCCCGTATACCGACAGGCTCGACTATTTCTGCGCCATGAGTAATAACCTCGCCTATGTGCTCGCTGTAGAAAAGTTACTCGACATCGAGTGCACCGAAAGGGCCCAGTATATCAGGGTCATCTGCGCTGAGCTATCGAGGCTCGCGGGCCACCTCGGGGCCATAGGCGCTTGGGCGGTCGACCTCGGAGCGATGAGCGTGCTCCTTTACGCCTACAGGGAAAGGGAGATGGTCCTGGACCTCTTTGAGATGCTCTGCGGGGCGAGGATGACTCACAGCTATCTTCGTGTCGGAGGCGTCAGATACGACATGACCCCCCAGTTCGTCGACAGGTGCAGAGAGCTTATGAAGATACTTCCCGTGAAGATAGACGAATACGAGAGGCTCCTTACCGGAAACAGGATATGGCAACAGAGGAACAAGGGCATCGGCGTGATAAGCGGCGCCGAGGCCGTAGACTACGGCCTTACCGGGCCTAATCTCAGGGCGAGCGGCGTAAACTGGGATATAAGGAAGGACGAGCCGTATCTCGTCTACGATAGATTGGACTTCGACGTGCCGCTTGGCACTACCGGCGACTGCTTCGACCGCTACATGGTAAGGATCGCTGAGATGAGGGAGGCGATGAAGATAATCAGCCAGTGCCTGGACGCCCTTCCAGAAGGCGACATCAATATCGACGACCCGACCATAGTGCCGCCCAAGAAGTATCAGGTCTATAAGAATATGGAGAACCTCATCCATCATTTCAAGTACGTCTCCGACGGCTTTAAGGCCCCTGAGGGCGAGGTATACTCGCAGGTCGAGGCGCCAAAGGGAGAGCTCGGGGTCTATCTCGTCGGCGACGGAACGGAGAAACCCTACAGGCTGAAACTCCGGGTGCCTTCGTTCGTAAATCTCCACGCCTTGAACAGGCTCTGTGTCGGCTATTATTTCGCCGACGTCATAGCCGTACTCTCAAGCCTCGATCCGGTCTTCGGCGAGTGCGACAAGTAGGTTTTAAGTATTGATCACGAAGAGGAAGAGATGTTTACAGAAGAGATGAAACGCGAGATAGAGGGGCTATTTGAGATGTACGGCGACAAGCGTTCCGCCGTCATGAGCGCCCTCTATGTAGCCCAGCGCGAGCGCGGCCACATTACCGAGGACGACATGCGTGAGATTGCCGACCTGCTCGATATCCAGCCCGTAATCGTGAGTGAGGTCGGCGCGTTCTATACCATGTATAACGTCAAGAAACCTGTAGGCAGGTATCACATCCAGGTTTGCGCTAACTTGTCCTGCAACCTGCGTGAGGCCGAGCGCATTATTGCGCATGTTGAGCAGACGCTCCACATCAAGGTCGGGGAGACCACCGCGGATAAGAAGTATACGCTCGAGACGGTCGAGTGCCTGGGCTCGTGCGGCACCGCCCCGATGATGCAGATAAACGACGACTACTATGAAGAGCTTACCGAGGGTAAGGTCAATACGATCCTCTCTAAACTAAAGTAGGCGGATGGAAAAGATACTCCTTAAAAATATAGACAAGCCCGACTCCCATAGGATAGATACCTATCTTGCGGGCGGCGGATACGAGGCATTTAAGAAGGCGCTCGCCACAAAGCCCGACGACCTCATTCAGATGGTAAAGGATTCGGGGCTGAGAGGTAGAGGCGGCGCTGGCTTTCCCGCCGGGCTTAAGTGGAGCTTTATCCCCAAGGACCCGACCATAAATAAGTTCCTCTGCTGTAACGCCGACGAGGGAGAGCCCGGCACCTTCAAGGACAGGGCCATAATGGACAACGACCCGCACCTGCTCCTTGAGGGGATGGCGATATGCTGTTACGCGATAGGCGCGGACAAGGCCTATATCTATATCCGCGGCGAGTTCGACTTTGGCGCTAGAAGGCTAAGGGGCGCCATCGAAGAGGCCTATGAAAAGGGTTTTCTAGGCAAGAAGATCCAGGGTACGGACTTTTCGCTCGACATGTACGTACACAAGGGCGCGGGCGCTTATATATGCGGCGAGGAGACGGCGCTCCTCGATTCCCTTGAGGGCCGGCGCGGCCAGCCGCGCATCAAGCCGCCCTTTCCGGCTATCAATGGGCTATATAACAGTCCGACCGTAATAAATAATGTCGAGACACTCGCGTGCCTTCCCGCGATAATCGGGAAGGGCCCCGAGTGGTTCGCCGGTATCGGTCCGGAGAAGAGCCCGGGAACGAAGATATACGGAATTAGCGGACACGTAAAAAAGCCCGGTCTATACGAGGCTCCGATGGGCACAAGCGCGAGGGAGTTGATATTCGACCACGCCGGGGGAATTCTCGGCAACAGAAAGTTCAAGGCCCTTATTCCGGGCGGAGTGACCGCCCCGATGCTAGTTGAGGCCGACCTCGATACCCCGATGGACTTTGACGCTCTCGCGGCCAAAAAGAGCATGCTCGGCTCCGGGGCGATGATAGTGATGGACGAGACGACCTGTATGGTAAAGGTCTCCTGGATCATAAACAAGTTTTTTAGCCACGAGTCATGCGGCAAGTGCACTCCGTGCAGGGACGGCACCACGTGGATGACCGAGATACTGAAAAGGATGGAGCACGGCGAGGGTAAAGAGGGCGACCTTGAACTCCTCGAGAGGCTCTGCGGCAATATCTTCGGCAGGACATTTTGTCCGCTCGGCGACGGTGCGGTCATGGCGCTCAGAGGTTGTATCGCGCACTTTAGAGATGAGTTCCTCTATCACATAGAGCACAAAGAGTGCAAGGTAACGGAACATAAGCACGAAGAATAGTGTCGAGTCAGCCGTATATTATTAGACTCAGCTCGCGAAGTGCGGTTAGCTGCAAGGCGCATGAGCGCAGGACTGGCAATAGCTAATTCACAGGCTCGCCTGGTAAGCGAAAGCAACACGGCATATGACCGTTGCCAGGCTAGCCTGTTATCGGCTCGCCCGAAGGGAGTGCCGCAAATCGCCAAATGCTGCGTTTTCGACACTTGAAATATACGCGATATTACTGCGTGTCTCAGCCTTGCCTTGGGCGATTTGCAAAACTCTGAGACCGATAATATACGGCTGACGCGACACTGGAGAGAATATGGCGACTCTAAAGATAAACGGAAAAGAGATAACCGTAGAGGATAACACCCTTATCCTCGACGCGGCCAAAGAGGCGGGCTACGATATACCGACCTTCTGCTATCAGGCCGATCTCTCCAGGCTCGGCTCGTGCAGGATGTGTCTCGTCGAGATAGAGGGGCAAAAGAAACTCCAGCCCTCGTGCGTGACCCCGGTTATGCAGGATATGGAGGTGCGTACAGAGACCGAGACAATACTCGAGGCCCGGGCCGGGGTGCTTGAGTTCTTCCTCTCCAATCACGGCCTCGACTGTCCGGTCTGCGACAAGGGCGGCGAGTGCGAACTACAGGATATGGTCTATAAGCACGGCCCCCACGTGGGCGAGCACGCCGAGAAGAAGGTCCGTTTCCACGAAAAGGACTATACGCTTAGCCCGGTAATAGTGAAGAACTCAAACCGCTGTGTCCAGTGCATGAGATGCGTAAGGGTATGCGCCGAGGCTGTCGGCACGGGGGTGCTCGGCGCTCAAGGCAGGGGCGCCTATCAGGAGGAGACGAGCTTTCTAAGGACTGAGCTCGACTGCGACCACTGCGGAAACTGCATTGAGGTCTGCCCGGTCGGTAGTTTTATGCGGAGGCCTTATCGCTACAAGTCGCGGCCCTGGGACCTTAAGAGTGCTACCTCCATATGTCCGTACTGCGCGACCGGCTGCAGGATCACCATCCAGGAGCGCGACGGCGAGGTGGTGAGGTCCCTATCGAAATTCGGTACCGGTGTTAATAACGAACTGCTGTGCGCGCGCGGCCGTTTTGGTTTCGATTTCGTAAATAACACCGAGCGTCTGAAGCAGCCGATGATGAAGCTCTCTGACGGAAGCTTCGTCGATATCTCCTGGCCCGAGGCCACCACGCTCGTAAAAGAAAAGCTCTACCCGCATAGCGGTGAGAGTGTCGGGGTCGGGGAGCGTATCGGTGCTATCGCTTCGGCAGGGTTGACCAATGAAGAGCTATTTCTATTTCAAAAGATTATGAGAGGGCTTTTTAAGACCGAGAATATCGATTCGTCCTCAAGGTGGAGCGGAGATGCTGTTAAGGCCTTTGTCGCGGCTACAGGCATCACAGACGGCGCGACGACTATCAGGGATGCCGCCCGGGCCGATACGGTCTTTGTAGTCGGCTCCCAGGTCTCAGACGAGAATCCTGTTACCGACTATCTCCTGAGGCTTTCTCTGGAAACTTCCGCCACCGAGCTTATTGTCGCCTCACCCAGGGCGATGAAGCTCGACAAGAGTGCTGTGCTTTCAATAAGGAACGCCCCGGCAAGAGAGGGTAGCCTGCTTTTAGCTATTGCCAGGGGGCTCTATGAAAAGAACACGGACCGGATGGCCGGGCTTGAGTGGGGAGCTAAATTGAGCGCGTTTTCTGCTGAGCGCCTTTCAAGCGAGGCTGGAATAAGCGACGACGAGCTTCGCTCGGCCATTAAAAAGCTCTTGAACGCCGAGAGCGTAAGCCTGTTGGCTGGCACCGAGTTCCTGAGATTTCCGGCTTCGATCCCCGGCCTTCAGATATTCGTCGATACGCTCAGGGCCCTTGATAAAGAGGTGACTGTGCTCCCGCTCCTTGACAGGTGTAATCAGAGGGGCGCCTGGGAGATGGGGGTCCTTCCGGGATCCGCTCCGGGTTTCGAAGTAAGCGGTTCCGTTGGCATGGACACCGAAGCGATGCTTCAAGCGAGCGCAAACGGCGCCCTCGATATGCTCTATGTCGTCGGCGAGGATGTCGTTAATACCTTTCCGGACGAACACTTCGCGAGGAAGGCCCTTGGCGCTCTAAAATTTCTGATAGTTCAGGATTCTTTCATGACCGAGACCGCTCAAATGGCCGATCTGGTTCTGCCCGCGGCGACCTTCGCAGAGAAGAGCGGCTCGGTGACCAATCAGGAGGGCAGGGTCCAGGCGACAGCGAAGCTCTTGGACCCCCCGGGAGAGGCCAGGGGCGACTTTGAAATATTTAGTGCAATTGCAGCTTTGATTGAAGAGGGCTACGAGCCTAGCTCTGTCGCTTCGGCATTCGACGAGATACGAAGAGCTACGCGCATGTATAGCGATATAGAGTTTTCTGAAGGTAAAGACTCAAGCTCACTTGTAAGTGGCGCGGGAGCAAAGCCCGATATAACTAAATTTATGAAGTCGGCGCTTGGTGAAGTTTCTACCGAGCCTGTAAAAGTGTCCGGCCCCGGAGAGTTAAGGCTCGTAACGGGGAATCATCTCTATTTTTCCGGCTCGCTCAGTCAATACTCGGAAATCCTGAACAGGCTGTTGACCGATTCGGTTGTTGAGCTAAGCGATGTTGACGCCAAAGAGCTTGGGCTGAAACCGGGAGACAGGGTCGTCGTTAAGGGCGAGCATAACTCCTTTCTATTTATACTCAGGACCAGAAAGGGCACGAGGAGCGGCGTTGCCTTTATCGCCGAGAACTATGCCGACACGCCGGTCAATAGGTATTTCAGGCGTAGCGACAGACTGCCTCTGGTGAGTATAAAGAAGGCTTGATTAAGGGGAAAGATGGTTCTTTAACATTTTGGGGGTAACGATATGGTAGATGCGAATGTCTTAAAGGGTATCCAGTTCTTCTCGGAGTTCACAGACGACGAACTCGCGGTCATTGCCGGAATTGTCGAGCGAAAGGATTTTAAGACAGGTGACACCGTCTTTAATGAAGCCGAAGACGGCAAAGCCCTCTACATTATAAAGAAGGGCGAGGTCAAGGCCTGCAGGATGGGACCTAACGGAGAACTCGTCACTCTCACCCTGATGAAGGACGGGGAGGTATTCGGGGAGATGGGCTTCCTGGACGGCAGGTCCAGGAGCGCATCGATCGTGGCGATCTCCGATGTCGAGACCTATGCGCTCGAAAAAAAAGATTTTGAGACCATTGTGGAATCTCACCCCCGCGTAGTTTACAAGCTCATGAAGAATATAGTCTTCGCGGTGCACTCGATCGTCAGGGGAATGAACACAAGGTATGTCGAGATGATGAACTATATGTGGGGAAGAAGGAGATAGAGCGAGTTGGACCTTAATACTCTAATAGATCTTATACTGCCCTATCTGCCGTGGATAATAGATCTCGTTGTTATCCTGGTAAAGGTATTTATCGTGGCGAATCTCCTCCAGATGCTTCCGATCCCTCTCACGTGGATGGAGCGTAAGGTCGCGGGGCATATACAGTCGAGGATGGGCCCCATGAGGGTAGGGCCGCACGGCCTTCTTCAGCCTTTTGCCGATATGTTCAAGCTCATCTTCAAGGAGGATATCGTACCGAAGAAGGCGGATAAACTCCTCTTCGCCGTCGCGCCGATAATAAGCCTCGTTCCGGCCTTCGCGGTCTTTGCCGCCATCCCCATAGGGGATAGCGTCATGATCCCGTATATAGACTATGAGTTGACCCTCTATATAGCCGACCTCAACGTCGGTATCCTCTATATACTGGCCATCTCCGGCATAGGCATATACGGGGTAATACTCGGCGGGTGGGCCTCTAACAGCAAGTACGCCATGCTCGGCGGTTTGAGGAGCACGGCTCAGATGATCAGCTACGAGGTGGCATTGAGCTTCGCGGCGATCGGGGTCGTTATGATGAGCAATTCTCTTAGCCTTGTGGATATAGTTTCGAGCCAGGCGGGGGGAATTCAAAATTGGAATATACTTTATCTTCCGGTCGGGCCGGTCTGGTTCATGATCTTCTTTATCGCCGGGCTCGCCGAGATAAACAGGATCCCGTTCGATCTTTCGGAGGACGAGGGCACGCTCGCGGCAGGGTTCTTTGTCGAGTACAGCGCGATGAAGTTCTCTCTCTTCGCGCTCGCCGAGTACGTAGCCATGGTGACCATATCGGTTCTCGCGGTGATACTATTTTTCGGCGGCTGGAACTCGCCGATTGAGTTCTTCGATATGCCGATTTCACTGCCGCCGGTCTTCTGGTTCTTCGGCAAGGTGGTTTTCTTTATCTATCTCTTTATGTGGATAAGGTTCACTCTGCCGAGATATCGCTACGATCAGCTCATGACCATAGGTTGGAAGATACTCATTCCGATCTCGCTCGTTAATCTGCTTGTTACCGGGTTTATGAGGATATATGCCGGATAATGTAAATAAATTTGAGAGATGCGTAAACGTTGTCGTGAAATTTCTCACGAAGATACTCTTTATCGATTTTCTAAAGGGGCTAACTCTTACGCTCTTTTATAGCCTCTCCGAGGAGGTTACGCTTGAGTATCCGGACAAGGAGAAGTGGATACCGTATCAGAGGTTCCGCGGACGCCATACGCTAAACAGGGACGAAGAGGGCAGGGAATTGTGCGTAGCGTGCGAGCTTTGCTCAAAGGCCTGCCCGACCGACTGCATTACCGTCATACCGATGGAGGACGACACTGGCCGTGGCATCACCGACCGCGTAGCAAAGGTATGGAAGGTCGATCTCGTCAGGTGCCTCTTTTGCGGTTTTTGCGAAGACGCCTGCCCGACGACCGCCGTAAGGCTCGGCAGGGAGTACGAGCTAGCCTGTACTGACAAGAGTTGTACTCACATGGAGCGTGAAGCCCTTCTCGAGCCGACTTCTATTCCTGAGGCTCAAGAGGGGGGTATCAGGGTGAGGGCAAGGCTAGAGAAGGGGCCCGACGGTATCCGGGTGATCCCGGACTTTACAAAGAAACGAAAGAGCTTCTGGTAAGAGGAAAGAGAGCAGGATGATAGAACAGTTTTTCTTTATAATTTTCGCCATAGTGGCCGTAGTCAGCGCATTCCTGGTGGTGACACTCAGGAACCCCGTGCACAGCGCGGTATTCCTTATCTCCACGCTATTCCAGGTGGCGGCCATATTCGTTCTCTTGCGCTCGCCGTTTTTGGCGGTCGTACAAATTTTTATATATGTCGGCGCTGTCATGGTGCTATTTCTCTTCGCGGTCTTCCTCCTCGATATTAAGAAGGCCACCATTAATCTCTTTAGCGGAAAGCATATGCCGCTCGCCTACGCCGCGATATTCTGCCTGCTGATTGAGTCGCTCTTCATAGTTTTCTATAGCGGTCTGCAGCATATGAGGCTCGCCGAACCGGGGGTCGAGGTGAGTATTGAAATTATCGGGAAGGTGCTTTTCACGAGCTATATCTTCCCCTTTGAGATCGTTTCACTCGTACTTCTTGTCGCTATGGTCGGGGCCATAGTGATGGCAAGAGAGAAGAAAGGTTAGATGGATGGTACCAATCACATGGTACATAGCGCTTAGCGCGATACTATTTATCATCGGTGTATCCGGAGTTCTTTTAAGGAAGAACCTCATTGTGATGTTGATGAGCCTCGAGTTGGTATTAAATTCCGTGAATATCAACCTCGTGGCATTCTCATATTACCTTCAGGACCTGAGGGGACAGATATTCGCCATATTCACAATTTCCGTGGCCGCCTGCGAGGTGGCTGTGGCGCTCGGCATATTGATCGCGCTTGTCAGGAACAGGCGCACTTTCAAGGCCGATGAGATCGATAGCTTGAAAGGGTAGTAAGGCTGAAATCTAAGTTTTTAGAGAAGGGTATGGTTCGATAGAGATGGAGACCTGCAACATATTAAGCTTAGTGACCTTTGTTCCGCTTGCGGCGGCGATCTTTATCCTCGTCTTTATAAAGGACGCCGCAAAGGTACGCTGGATAGCGCTCGCGGCTACGGTGCTGGACTTTGCCATTGCAATCCCGCTCATCTTTTATTTCGACTCGTCTACATATCAGATGCAGTTTGTGGAGAAGTATTCGTGGATATCGTCCCTGAATATCAATTACTATATGGGGGTCGACGGTATAAGCGTGCTCTTCGTCTTCCTCACGGCCTTCCTCGGCTGGATATGCGTGCTCGTAAGCTGGCGCTCAATAGAGTATAAGGTCAAAGAGTTCATGATAGCGCTCCTCGTTTTACAGAGCGCGATGATAGGTGTCTTTTGCGCGCTCGACTTCGTCCTCTTCTATGTCTTCTGGGAGGCGATGCTCATACCCATGTACCTGATTATCGGTGTATGGGGCGGGGCGAACCGCATCTACTCGGCGATCAAATTCTTCCTCTATACGCTTGCCGGGTCTATTCTCTTGCTTGCCGGAATAATAGCGCTCTATTACGCGGCAGGTTCCACCTTCGAGATTCCGCTCCTCATGGAGCATAAGTATACATTTACTTTCCAGGCATATGTATTTATCGCGTTTTTTATCGCCTTCGCCATCAAGGTGCCGATGTTCCCGTTCCACACATGGCTGCCCGACGCCCACGTGGACGCGCCTACCGCCGGGAGCATAATACTCGCCGGGATCCTCCTTAAGATGGGCACCTATGGTTTCCTGAGATTCCTTATGCCCATGTTCCCGGAGGCGTCGGCCTATTTTTCAATGCCGGTAATCATCTTGTCTATTATCGCCATTATCTACGGCGCGCTCCTGGCGCTCGCGCAAAAGGATATGAAGAAACTGATCGCCTATTCGAGCGTCAGCCACATGGGTTTTATCACGATGGGGTTATTTCTATTTAATAAGGACGGTGTCGAGGGGGGCATACTCCAGATGTTCAATCACGGCATCTCTACGAGCGCGCTCTTCCTGTGCGTTGGGCTGATCTATGAGAGGACGCATTCGAGGGATATCTCCACTTACGGCTGGGTGGCGAATAAGACACCGATATTCGCCGTATTCCTCTTTATATTTACCTTAGCCTCTCTGGGTTTTCCCGGGACCAACGGTTTTATAGGCGAGCTGTTGATACTCTTCGGGGCTTGGGACGCGAACCCGTACTATATAATACTTTTGATAATCGGTATTACGCTTGGCGCGGCATATATGCTCTGGCTCTACGAGAGGGTGGCCTTTGGGGCCAACATAAGGCCGGATACCGAAGGCGGGAGGATCTTCTCCGAGGGGCGTATAATAGAGGACGTAAACCCCAGAGAGTTCCTGGTCCTTATATCCCTGGTGTTCTTTGTCATACTCGTCGGGCTTAAACCGACGCTCTTTTTGGATATTATGCACGAGTCGGTAATGCATCTCTTAAGCCAGGTAAACGGAGATTCTATCATGACGATGGTGGGAAAATAATATGCAGATAGCCTTTTCCATAATGGACGTAATCGGGGTTCTACCGGAGATAATTATCGCCGCCGCGGCATGCATCCTGCTGATGGTAGACCTCGTTATCCCGAAGAATAGAAAGAACATCATCGGTTATCTGGCCATAGCGTTTATAATAGTCGCCGGGTTCTATACCTACAACCTCCTTGGCGTTGACGATACGGTGATGGGGGGTATGTACTCGGTGGACGGCTATGGCGCGTTCTTTAAGTTCATCCTCTATATCGCGACCATATTCACTATAATGCTGAGCCTGAACTACATAAACGTCGAGAATATGGAATCAAAGGGCGAGTACTATACCCTGATGCTATTTTCGCTCTGCGGTATGATGATCATGGCCTCGGGGGCCGATCTTCTGACCATATATCTCGGTATAGAACTCATGGCCCTGCCCATCTATGTGCTTGTCGGTTATCTGAGAAATGATATCAGGAGCAACGAGGCGGCGATGAAGTATATTATCCTCGGCGCGCTCTCCTCCGGGATACTCCTTTACGGAGTCTCGCTCATATACGGCGTTACAGGGACGACGAACCTCGCTGGAATAAGTACTGCCCTTACCGGTTCCGCCTCTCTGAATATGCCGGTGTTCCTCTTAGGCGTTGTGCTCCTCACCTCAGGACTTTGCTTTAAGCTCGCAGGTTTCCCGTTCCATATCTGGGCGCCGGACGCGTACGAGGGCGCGCCTACAAGCGTTACCGCGTTTATGACGGTCGGGGCCAAGGCGGCCGGTTTTGCCGCGGCCATGAGGATATTCATCGAGGCGCTCATGCCGGCCTACAATGATTGGTATTTGATACTGACGGTCGTCGCGGTCCTTAGCATGGGTTACGGAAATATCGTAGCTATTATGCAGACCAATATAAAGAGGATGCTCGCCTACTCAAGCATCGGCCACGCGGGTTACGCGCTGCTCGGTATTATAGCGGGCTCCGGTGAGGGTACGGCCGCGGTGCTCTTCTATATGCTCGTTTACGCCTTTATGAATATGGGCATATTCGGCGTCATAATCCTGATGCGTAAGGGTAGTGTTACGGGAGATAACATCAATCACTACAGGGGGCTTGCCAAAAAGCACAGGCTCCTGGCGCTGGTTATGCTCATCTTCTTATTTTCGCTTGCGGGGATCCCGCCGACGGCGGGTTTTATGGGCAAGTTCTTTATCTTTATGACACTGATAGATCAGGGTATGATAGCGCTCGCGGTATACGCGCTCCTTACAAGCGCCATAGCCGCCTTCTTCTATATCAGGATAGTGATGCTCATGTATATGAAGGAGCCGGAAGGCGATTATGATCTGAGTCCTTCAAGAGCTGTCTACTACGTCCTGGGTATAACGGTTATTGTGGTGATGGTCCTCGGTATATACCCCGGCCCCATCGTTACGTTAGCGCAGAAGGCCGCGCTTATACTATAGGTGGCTTTAAAGTATAGGTGACTTAAAGGCGTTTTGTATTTTTTTAAAGGGAAGGGATAGATGGATCCGATCATATCGATAAAACCGGTTCTGGCAATACTCGCCTCGGGTATTGCCGTGCCTCTCATACTGGCGTCGAGGAACAACCCCAACCAGAGGGAGTTCTGGTCGTTCCTCGCGGCCGTTGTGAAGTTCGGTATTATAATGAGTATGGTGCCGCTTATCTATTCGGGCCAGACGATCGAGTATTCGCTTATAAGCGTGCTTCCCGGTATTGAGTTGAAGTTCAGGGTAGACGCGTTGGGTCTGGCCTTTGCCACCACTGCCTCGTTCCTCTGGATAGTTACGACCGCCTATTCCATCGGGTATATGCGCACACTTAATGAGCGCTCGCAGACCAGATACTTCGCCTGCTTTGCCATTGCGCTATTTTCCGCCATTGGCGTGGCCTTTGCGGCGAATCTCTTTACCCTCTTTTTGTTCTACGAGATCTTGAGCATAATGACCTACCCGCTCGTCGCGCACCACGAGGACGCGGCGGGCCTTGAGGGCGGCAAGAAGTACCTTGTATACCTTGTGGGCGCTGCCAAGATATTCCTTCTCGCGGCCATCGTGCTTACATATAAGCTTACCGGCACGCTCGACTTCGCCAAGGGCGGGATCTTTACGAGCGAGATGCCGGCGCTCCTGGTGATTGTCACCTACATATGTTTCTTGGCCGGATTCGCCAAGGCGGGTATCATGCCGCTCCATAACTGGCTTCCCAGCGCCATGGTCGCGCCTACGCCGGTTAGCGCTCTTCTCCATGCCGTTGCCGTCGTAAAGGTCGGGGTCTTTAGCGTTGTGAGGATCATCTTCGACGTTATGGGCATTGATATTATGAGCGACCTTAACCTCGGCATACCCACGGCCTTTTTCGTCTCCTTTACGATCATCATGGCCTCTATCATCGCGCTTACAAAGGACGATCTTAAGGCGAGGCTCGCCTACTCCACGGTGAGCCAGCTCTCTTATATTATTCTAGGGGTGGCGATACTAACGCCTGACGCCATGATGGGCGGAATTCTCCACATAGCGAACCACGCCGTGAGTAAGATCACTCTGTTCTTCTGCGCGGGCGCGATATACGCTTCGTCTCATTTAAAGAAGATATCCATGATGGGAGGGCTCGGCAGAAAGATGCCGCTAACAATGATCGCCTTTACCGTGGGGGCGTTCTCCATGATAGGCGTGCCCGCCTTTGCGGGCTTTACCAGCAAATGGTATATGGCTGTCGGGGCGATAGACGCGGGCACTTCGAGCCTGATGTTCGTCCTTCTCGCCTCCACCGTGCTGAACGCCGCGTATTTTCTGCCGGTAATATTTATGGCCTTCTTCGGTAAGGAACATGCGGACTCGCATATGAGTGATGTAAAGGAGGCGCCGTTATTCTGCCTGATACCGCTTTTGATCACGGCGGTCTTGACTGTGGTAGTGGCTATATGGCCGGGATATTTCATGGGACTTGCCGAGATGGTGGTGAAATGAACCTGGAGAAGATAATTAACCTCCCGAAGAGGAGAAAGCTCTACATACGGCTCCTTTATCTGGCCCTGGTGGCGTCGGTTGTAATTGACCTCTTTATCGAAAGACACCACCCGCACTTCGTATTCGATTATATCCCGGGGATCCATGCGCTGTGGGGACTGATCAGCGGCGCCTTCTTGATAATAGTGGCGAAGATCATATACGGATATTTTGTCTACAGGAAGGAAAACTACTATGACGATTAGCTGGGTCCATCCCGGATTGATCATGATCATAGGCGCGGCCTTGATCCCGTTTATCAAGGGCGAGTTGAAGAAGTACTACGCGCTCCTTCTGCCGCTTTGCGCTCTCTTTAGCATATTGACGCTAAAGCAGGGCACCTACGGGGTGGTGAACCTTCTGGGGCAGGAGCTGATATTTGGCAGGGTGGATAAGCTTGCGTTATTCTTCGCTTTTTTCCTGGCACTCGCGGCCTTTGCCATGGTCCTATACGGCCTTCACGCCAACAAAGACAGCCACTATGTAACTGCCATGATCTACCCGGGCGGCGCTTTAGGTGTGGTCTTTGCCGGAGATTTTATTACGCTTTTGATATTCTCCGAGTTCATGGCCTTTAGCTCGGTATTCTTTGTGCTGCAGGGAAGGACAAAGGCCGCTACAAAGGCCGCATACCGATATATACTGGTCCACGCTACGAGCGGGGTCTGTGTGATGGGCGGCATGATACTTATATACGGGGATACCGGCTCGTGGGCCTTTAACCAGATGGGGGCGATGGGCTTCGCCACAGGTCTTATTCTCTTGGGCTTTCTTATTAACGCCGCCGTCTTCCCGCTTGGCGCGTGGTGTCCTGACGCCTACCCGGAATCGAGTGTTTACGGCGGAGTATTCCTCTGCGCCTTTACCACCAAGACGAGTATCTATTGTTTGATTCGCGGCTACTCCGGAACAGACTTCCTGATATGGGTAGGAGCGATAGTCGCGGTAATAGCGGTTGTCTACGCTATACTTGAAAACGATATGCGACGGCTCTTATCTCACCATATTATAAGTCAGGTCGGATTTATGATTTGCGCTATTGGTATAGGCACGCATCTGGCTATAAACGGCGCGGCCTCTCACGCCATAGCCAATGTTGTCTACAAGGGGCTACTCTTTATGGGCGCGGGCGCTATCATGCATATGACCGGCAAGAGGAAGCTTACGGAGATGGGCGGGTTATATAAGAAGATGCCCATTACATTCATACTCTTTATGATAGGAGCGTTCAGTATCGCCGCGACACCGTTTACGCTCGGCTTTGTGAGTAAATCGATAATACTGACCGCCGCGGCGGAAGAGCACCTTCTGTGGCCGTGGATATTGATGGAGCTTGCCAGCACAGGAACATTTCTTTCCATAACCCTGAAACTCGGCTACTTCGCCTTTTTCGCAAAGGACCAGGGCCTTGAGGCGAAGGACCCGCCTAAGGCCATGCTCTACGGCATGGCGATACCGGCCTTCCTCTGCATATTTCTCGGTCTTTTCCCGGGCGTTATGTACAGGTTTTTGCCCTTTACTATGGACTATGTCCCCTATACCTTCAGCCACGTGGTGTGGCTCATACAGATGCAGCTCTTTATTGTAATCGCCTTCTTCGGTTTCTTAAAGGTCGCGGCGCCCAAGAACAAGATCGCGCTCGACACCGACTGGTTCTATAGAAAGGGCGGGGGATATTTCATGTGCTTTGCTTACGTTGTGGTACTCGCCATAGACGAGAGGGTAAGCAGCGCCTACAGGACCGTTCTTCTAAAGGCGACCAAGGTAGTCGCGGCGATATCATTTACCATAGACGTAAACTTCGTGGACGGCTTTGTTAACGGCGTGGCCAACACAGTCATAAGGGTGGGCGGACGTCTAAGAAGGCTCCAGACAGGCCAGCTTCAGCACTACGCGGTAGTGATCCTTGTCGGCGTGGTGATTCTGGTTAATATCCTCTTCTTTTTCAGATAGATAAGGCATCCGCAGATGGAGATCGAACTCCTTAGCCCGGCCAAGGTGAATCTCTTTTTGAAGGTCATCTCAAAGAGGGAGGACGGCTATCACGACATACTCTCTTTGATGCAGCCCGTATCCCTATTCGACGTAATCCAAATGAGGATAGAAGAGGGCTCCGGAATCTCAACGCGCGTCACAGGGACCGGCATGGGCGGTTATCTCCCCCCTGTCCCTGACGGCCCGGAGAACCTCGCCTACAAGGCGGCGGAGCTTTTCCTGAAAGAGGCCGGTCTTAAAAGGGCCGTTGAGATAGAGATTAGAAAACAGATACCCTCAGGCGCGGGGCTCGGCGGGGGAAGCTCCAACGCGGCAACTGTGCTTATGGGGTTAAATGACGCGCTCGGCCAGGTCATAGACCACGACGAGCTTTTGACCCTATCGGCGAGCCTTGGTTCAGATGTACCGTTCTTCCTCCTTAAGGGCTCGGCTCTCGCCTCGGGCAGGGGCGAGATACTGGAGAGGATAAGCATCCCGCTCTACGATTACGTGCTCGTAAACCCCGGTTTTGAGGTCTCCTCCGGCTGGGCCTACGATAATTTAGACTTGACAAAGAAAGATGAAGATAATATGTTAATGTATTCTAAATCGGCACTTATGGATAGCCACCATATTAAGGATCTGCTTGTAAATGACCTTGAACCGGCTGTTTTAGAGAGATATCCGCAGATCCTGGAGATAAAAGAGGAGCTTTTGGCTACCGATACCCAGGGTGTGCTCATGTCGGGTAGCGGGCCGACGGTATTCGCTCTCTACGGCGACCTTGATAAGGCCAAAGCGGCCTTTGAGGCCGTAGGTAGCCGCCTTAAGGCCCCCAACAAGGTCTTTCTCGCCAGGGGCGGCGGATAGG
>CBDVCO010000016.1:0-24711 GCA_965372515.1 uncultured bacterium
GTTTCTCCAGATTTGTAAGCGCATCGTTCGTACTCCATATAATAATACTCGCAGTAGCCCTCTTGCTGGTCACCGGCAATCAGAAGAGGATATTTATCACCCCCACCTACACCAAGGTGAACCTTATAGCGCCGCCTGCCCGGAAGAAGAAGAAGGTTGCCGTAAAGAAGACACCGGTTAAAAAAGCGGTTACGGCCCCCAAGAAAAAGACAATCGCGCTAAAGAAGGAGGTAGCGCCCAAACCCGTAGAGGTGAAAGAAAAGGTCTCGGTAGAGGACGCCATAAGCAGGCTCGAAAAAGAGGTGGCCGAAGAGGAAGAGGACCTCTTGATAGCCTCGAGGATCGAGGAGCTTTCAAAAAAGACCGAAGAGGAAGATAAGGAAAAGCAAGAACTGATGGAAGCGCTTCGCGCCGAGATAGCCCAATATGAAGAGGCGAACAAGAGTGTGGCCGTCGCGACATCGGCCAATATACACGAGGGGGTCTCAAGCGAACTCTTCGATCTGCAATTCAAGAGCTATTACAACAAAGTCGGGGCCAAGATAAAATCGTTCTGGAATTATCCCGTAGAGACGGACAAAGAGCTTAAAACGGTTATAACCATAAAGATCAACAGGGGCGGTGCGCTACTGGACTACTGGATAGAGAAGAAATCCAAGGCCAAGTTCTTTGACGATTCGGCCTTGAGGGCGGTTGAAAAGGCGGCGCCCTTCCCGCCTCTGCCCGAAGAGTATAATGAGCAATCGATCGAGATGGGAATCAGGTTCTGCCCCGGCGGATGCGAACAAAATAATTAAGAACGGAAAACACTACTGCTCATGAAAAAGATATCCCATATTATGATAAAGGCACCGGGTAAAATAAAACTCTCCCTTGCCCTCTGCCTCCTCTATCTCTTTGCCTCTCTATTAATGCCAGAGCGGGCTCACGCGAAGGTCTATATAGATATAAACGCCCCGTCGGGACAAAGACTTCCGATAGCCGTTCAAGAGTTCAGGATCCAGGACACTAAAGAGACGAATATGAACACCGCCATCTTCGCCCGAAGCGAAGTCATAAAGACCTTAAAGGGAGACCTGATCTTCTCCGGCCTCTTTAGCATCATAGATGAGGCGGCGTACATAGAGGACCCCGAAGAGAGCGGGCTTTCCAGCATAGAGACGGACTTTAGCTCCTGGAGGGTCATCGGGGCGGACGCACTTATCAAGGGGAGCATCAAGGTAGTAGGCGAAAGCCTGAGCGTTGAGATGAGACTATTTGACACTGTCAAGGAAAGGACCATCACCGGCACCCGGTATATAGGAAAGATAATCAACCCCAGGGTCATAGCCCACCGCTTCGCCGACGAGATAATAAAAGAGCTTACGGGGGAGCCGGGCATATTCGCCACACGGTTCCTCTTTGTCGCCGAAAGGACCGGCAACAAAGAGGTCTACATGTGCGACTACGACGGCAAGAACATAAAACAGCTAACCCATAACAGCTCCATAAATCTCTCGCCGAGGTGGTCGCCCAACGGCAGGAAGGTAATGTTCACCTCCTACAAACTTGGCTCGCCGGTCCTATACGAGAGGACCATCTCGTCAGGAAGAGAGAGGGCCATATCAAAGAGCACGGGGATCAATATCGGGGGGCGCTGGTCGCCTGACGGGCTGAAGGTGGCGCTCACTCTGAGCATAGACAGAAACCCTGAACTATACATCCTGGACACGGAGGCGAAGAAGAAGAAACGAATAACAAGAAACCACGGTATAGACGTATCCCCGTCATGGTCGCCGGACGGCAAACAGCTTGTATATGTATCAGATATAGCTGGAAATCCACACATCTATATGCTAACTTCAAAGGGAGGAATTCCCAAGAGGCTTACCTACAAAGGCAAGTATAACGCGACCCCGGTCTGGTCGCCGGACGGTAAAAGAATCGTCTTTTCAAGGATGAGAGACGGCAAGTTTAATATCTGGAGTATGCGCAACGACGGTAAAGACCAGAGACAATTGACATTCACCGGCAATAACGAATCCCCGTCATGGTCGCCGGATTCGAGATATATAGTATTTAGCTCATCAAAGGGCGAAGAGGCACCGGAGCTTTACATCATGCGCTATGACGGAACCGGACTTAGAAAGATCCCCATAGGGCTTGACAACCTGCGCAGCCCGTCATGGTCTCCTTTCTTGAACTACTAAGACCCGGGCCCATTTGAACTGAGTTCAAATTGATCCAATTGGTTCTGATGCAGCCTGAATATTTCATAAAAAGTAAAAACAACCACACAATAGGAGAAAATCCATTGAAGATTTCCAGATTGATAGTACTCACGTTCTTTCTCGCTATG
The DNA here is from genome assembly GCA_965372515.1 of uncultured bacterium. GTDB lineage: Bacteria > Desulfobacterota > GWC2-55-46 > GWC2-55-46 > JAJCZF01 > CBDVCO01. The sequence goes on from CBDVCO010000016.1 coordinate 2,339, forward strand.
GCGGTTCTAATTAACGGTTGCGTGACCACAGAGTCCTACACCGAGTTGAGCGACGAAACCCAGATCGCAGAGGGGAAGCCTTCAGCCGAGATGGAAGAGGAGCCAGGTGATGAAGAGGAATATATAGATGAGGAGGAGGGCCTCGACGAGGAACTCCTCGAAGAGAAGGTCGCGCATGAGGAGCGCAAGCTTCCGGAGATCCTCAAAGACGACCCCGAGCTTATAAAGCTGGCCGAAGAGACCGGCGCGCTCTATACCATATATTTCGGTTACGATTCATATTCCATAGGCTCTGACTTTCTGGATACTATCAAAAAGAACGCCCAATGGATGAAAACAAACCCCTCCACTTCAATAATACTCGAAGGGCACGCTGACGAAAGGGGCGGCAATGAGTATAACCTGGCGCTAAGCCAGAGAAGGGCCCTCGGCATAGAGAAATTCCTGATCGACTTCGGGGTAAATAAAAGAAAACTGACGGTCTTGAGCTATGGAGAGGAAAAACCGGCCAACAAGGGCCACAACGAGGCGGCCTGGGAGGAAAACAGGCGCGTCGAGATTAAAATTCTCGACTAAGGAGCAAAGTTAGTATTGTGAAGATCATCCCTAAAAGACTAAACTCTCTGCCAATACTTCTCTCTATCCTGGCCGTCTTCCTATTTGTCCCCGGCTGCGTAACCGTCGATCAATCGAAGCAACTCGATACGCGTAGAGAACTAAACGCGCTTAACGCCATGTACAAGGGCGTGATGAAGAAGGTGGAAAGGCTCGATAAGAACACCGGGGCCATGATGGACGACATAGAGCAGACAACGACCGGCTTTGCTTCTCTCGAGGTGGAGACAAGGAGTTCACTCGCCGAAAGCAACGCCGAGCTTGAGAGGTTCCGCGAGGAGTTCGGTTTCGTACGCGGGGGCATCGAAGAGAGCGCCCATATAAACGAGGAATTCAGAGAAGAAATTGAGAATATCAAGGCTGGCCTTGACGATATTACATTGAGGCTTGCAAGGATTGAGAACGCCTCCAGGATAACAGGCGAAGAGGGTGTCGCCACAAGTAAAGAGGCCAGTGAGATCATGGCCTCGCTTAATACAAAGACCGGCGACATAGAGGCTAAGCTAGAGAATCTCACCAAACTGAACGCCTCTCTGGAGAAGCGTATCTCCGAGCTTGAGGGCAAAAAACCATCTAAGGCGAAGACCGCCCGAAAGAAGACGGACAAGGACCCTGCCGACCTTTACAAGCTGGGCCATCAGAACGCGCTCAGAAAGAACTATACCAAGGCCTTAAAACAGCTTAAAGAGTTCCTTAGCGCTTATCCGAAGCACGAACTCGCCGACAAGGCCCAGTACTGGCTTGCAAGGTCGTACTACGGCAATGACGACTGGGAGAGGGCGGTACTCGAATTCAACAAGGTGATCAAGAAATACCCCAAGAGCGACCGGCTGGGCCCCGCCACCTATATGCAGGGACTGAGTTTCTTAAGGCTCGGCTCTGAAAAAGAGGCCAGGCTTATCTTCGAACGTGTTATTAAAAAGTTCCCCGACAGCAAAGAGGCTGAGGAGGCTAAGAAACGTCTCAAGAAGATGGAACTGCAAAAAAAGTAGCCTGCCGCTTCCCTCTACGAACGCACCCGCTCTCAGGGCTATCCCGATTTTGGTCAAACCCCTCTCAAGCCTCGCTCTATTCCCTGGCTAATCCTCCGGTCTCTATATTTCTTATTGGATGAAACCTTGAAGCGACAACCAGGTTAAACCGATTTTATTTTAGAGGAAAAAATGCGTGAAGTCTCGATCACAAAATGCCGCAGCTACGATGACGCCAGGGTCTTTGACGCCGTAAAAGAGGCCGTCGATCTGATAGGCGGGATAAAAAAGTTCGTCAAACCGGGAGAGGTGGTCCTCTTAAAACCTAACCTGCTCGCCGGGAAAACGCCCGAGAGCGGTGTCACCACCCACCCGGCAATACTAAGGGCGGCCCTTATGCTCGTAAAAGAGGCCGATGGAGTCCCGAAGGTCGGAGACAGCTCAGCGCTCGGCAGTACAGAGAAGAACGCCGAGAAAGCGGGATACGCTAAGATCTGCAAGGAGTTTGGCGCACAGTTTGTTGAACTCAAGACCCCGGTTGATCTTAAAAACCCGAAAGCAAAGATATTTAAACGCATGGAGGTGGCAAGAGAGGCCATCGAATGCGACGTGATCATCAACCTTCCCAAGATGAAGACCCACGCGCAGATGTATCTAACGCTCGGCGTAAAGAACCTCTTCGGCTGCGTTCCGGGCAAGAGAAAGCTCCAGTGGCACCTTAGCGCGGGCATAGATACCGCGAGCTTCGCCTCCATGCTCTTAGACCTTATGGCTCTCGTAAAACCTAAACTCAATATCCTCGACGCGGTTACAGCCATGGAGGGAAACGGCCCGGCCAGCGGAGACCTAAAAGATGTGGGCCTGGTTATGGCATCAGGGGACGCGCTCGCCCTGGACGCGGTAGCGGCTAAGGTGCTTGGCGCGAAGGCCGATGATATGCCCGTCCTCAAAAGAGCCAGGGAGATAGACCCCGGACTTGTCGATCTCAAAGAGATAGCCGTCAAGGGAGCGCGTATTGAAGATGTGCGTATTACCAACTTCAAATTCCCGCCGCTCGTGGATATCGATTTCTCCTCAAAACTCCCGTACTTTATCTCAAAGAGGATAAAGAAGGCCATGACCTCAAGGCCGGATATTGATGCCCAGCTTTGCGCGCTCTGCAATGTGTGCGCCTCACTGTGTCCGGCCGAAGCTATGGAGAGAACAAACCGCATAGTAATAGACTATGATCTGTGCATACGGTGCTACTGTTGTCAGGAGTCCTGTCCCCAGGGGGTCATAAGCGCAAAAGAAGGCTGGCTAAAGAGGCTCATCCCCGGACTTTAATCTCTGGCGAACTCAACCGAATATAGAGATATATGAAAAACCCGAATATCCTTGCAGATCGGGGAGTTATCGTATATAAAGAATAGTTGAACTGGTATGCGCCCGACCATAAAGAATCCGTTTAGAAGGGCATTTTAACGATAGTAAAATTTCATTTTAACATAAGTCCGATACAATTTTAGCATAAGACGGATAAGCGAAATAAAAGAGTAGAAAAGGTTACCAGATTGGACAAGAAGAGACTCAAAAGAACACTTCGCATCATCTTAATAATTATGGCCATCCCCACTGCGGCCGCCTATGCCTATCTCTCTCTGGTCTCGTTTGATATTACCCACAAGATCCCGGAACTGAGGGCAAAGATCAAACCGAACCTCTACGGTGATATAGACGCGAAGACCCTCTCCATAACCTTTCTTCCACGGCCGAAGATACACGCTACCAACTTCGTGCTTACGAGCAAGAGCGCACCGGTCGTAAAGACGGTGAATATGCATGTAACCGTTAAGCTAGTGCCTCTCATCTTCAAAAGGGTTATCATCAAAGAGCTGATCTTCGACGACGCGGACCTCTTCGTCATAAAGAGGCGCGACGGCACGATAAACCTGAAAGAGGTCAGAAAAGAGAAGCTCCTGGACATAAGGCTTCGCGGAGCGAGATTGATCGACACCAGAGTGAGGCTTGTCAACGAACTCCCGCAGGAGACATTTCAAATTGAGCTAACGAATCTTTCGGTAAATCTCTACCCATCCACGGCAGGCTTTGACTACATTGGTGAGGGTACGGGGCCGGAGGGAAGCAAGCTGAAGATCTCGGGAAACGCAAAGAAGACCGATGGAAAGTGGAGGCTCGGCGGCACAATGAGCGCCGAGGGGGTTCAAAGCTCTCTCTTTACGCCCTACTTAAAGCTATTTGATCCCGCAATGAAGATCACGGGCATTATCAGTACGGACCTGGACTATTCGTATTACGGGAAGGCCGCTATAAGCGGCTCTCTCAACTACCGCAACGTCTCGCTGGAGATGCCTAAATTCCGCCTCGATATGATCAATTCCCCGTCCGGCTCCGGAGAGCTGGATATAACCTGGGGCCCGGAAAAGCAAAGCATTGCGCTTAACAACGCGACGCTTAAGATGAACGGATTCGACGTAACCGGATCGTTTGGCCTAAAAGGGCCGCCAGGAGACCGCTCTGTCAATCTAAAGATCAGTTCAACGCCCGGGGATTACAAGGCGATCAAAGAGCTTGTTCCGTACAGGCTCTTTTCGAAGAAAGTAAAAGAGAGAATAGAGGAGTTCGATGTAAAGACGGGCAAGGTCCGGATCAACGAGCTAAAGATCAATGTTCCCATAAGAGAACTCAAAGGGGTAGGGCTTTTAAGGGACAGCGAAAGCTTTACCATGGATCTGGGGTTTGAGGGGGTTGAGTTCAACTATCCAAACTTCAACGATACATTCTCCGATGTATGGGGAAGGCTCTCTTTTATAGGTCAGGATATAACGCTGAAGAACTTTAGCGGGCTCTACGGCAAGGCGAAGATAGAGAAACTAAGCGGTGTAATAGCCGGACTTGCGGAGAAGGTCACCTATAAGGTGAATATTTTTAGCTCGCTCGATCTTTCCCAGAGTCTCCTGGAATTAAAGCGGCTTACAAGGGGGGCGCTCGACAAGGTATCCGGCTCCGGCCCGGTATCTATAGACCTGCACTTACGCGGCGGCAACGGCGAGAAATTTAACTACTCCGGCAAGGTGAATTTTCTCGGCGCCACTTTAAGCCATTCCTCTATCCCGATAGAACGGTTTACATCCACAAAGGGTACTGTCGAGTTTGAAAATAAGATAGTTGTCATAAACGATCTGCGCGCAATAAGCGGCGGATCGAAGCTAACCTTGAACGGAACGATTGAGAACCTGAAAAGCCCAGCGCCCGACTACAACCTGAGCCTCAAGGGTGCACTGGAAAGTGTAGGGCTCAACTCGCTACTTAAAGAGAGGGGTCTAAAACCCATCAACTACAAGTTCCTTATATACTACGACTGCAAGGTAAAAGGTAAGAAGGACAACCTGGACATAGAGTCCACCCTGGACCTTACCGATATCGAGATAGCCTACAAAAAGGTTTTGAAAAAAAAGAGGGGCTTCCCGGTGCTTATGCAAGTAAAGGCCAGCATCAATAAAAAAGAGACCACTATTTCCAAGGCGATATTCAATATCGGCTCGTCGCAAATGAGCATGACCGGAAAGATCTACTTAAAGGAGCAAGGCTATGATATAGAGATCCCCCGGACAAGGCTCAAGATCAAGGACATGGACAGCGTACTGGCCATGCTAAAAGACGACGAATGGTCATCGGGGGTCTTAGACCTTGCCCTGAAGGCAAAGAGGAAGAGAGGCTCGAAGAAGACGCTCTTAAACGGCGAGGCGAGCCTTACGGACGGTTTCCTGAGCCCGGTGGTCCTAAAAAACCAGCTGGAAGAGGTGAATTTCAAAGCGCTCTTTACGGGCAATAAGGCGGATATAACCGTAGATAACGTAACCATAGGTAAGTCCTCGGCCAGTGGACGCGTAACTTTAAACGATATAGAAAAGCGCGTCGTGGACTTCGATATTCACTCGGACTATCTAAATAGCCTTGATCTTTCGCTTAACGACGACAGGGCGCGGGGCGAAAAGAGGAAGAAAACGGCTGTGACCGGAACAGGAAAGATCCATATCAAGAAGGGACATATCAACAAGCAGTCTTTCAAGGCCTTTAAGACTAAAGTCCTGATAGACAAGGACTACTTCCATATAACCCCTCTTATATTCTCCATGAGCGAAGGGATCGTCACGGGCAAGGTCGCCTATATCAAAGACCCCGAGGCCGAGCGCCTCTATAATGCGACACTCGAGGTCAGGAGCCTCGATCTAGAGACACTGATAAAAGAACTCGGCGCAAAAAATAAGATCGTCAGCGGAAAGCTCGATACCGACCTCGCTCTATTCGGCAAGAGGGGGGTGAAGATCAAAGAAGGGCTTAACGGGAAGATATCAATAACCTCAACGAAAGGCAGAATGTGGAAATTCCCCGTCATAACGAAGATATTCTCGCTTGTGAATATTATCTCTATTAACAACCTCTTTGAGGCCGGACTTGAATATAAAGAGATTAGCGGCACCTTTGATATAAAAGACGGTATCTTCTCCACAGAAGACCTCCTCTTCGACAGCACCTCTCTAAGGATGAGTGTGGTCGGCGAGACCAATTATCCAAAAGACTCTATTGATGCCACACTCGGGTTCCATCCCTTTGTTACCGTTGATAAGATCATCAACATGATACCGCTGGCGGGCTGGATCATAAGCGGCAAAGATCAGAGCGCCTTAACCATGTACTATGAGATAAAGGGTCCGCTTAAAGACCCGGATGTCCAAGCCGTACCGATCAAAAGCATCGGCAAGGGTATATTCGGCATACTGGAAAGGACCATGAAACTCCCCGGGCAGGTATTAACGCCGGGGAAAATGAACGGGGAAAAGAAAAATAATGGAGTGAAGAAAGAAACGCCCAAGACAGCGCCGTAACCTTTAAAATATAACCCGCTCTTGAAGATATAAATCGAAGAGCAAAGAGATTTAAATATTTAGGGGAAGAATAAATTTAAAGATCGCTCACTGCTTCAAGAGGAAGACCTTGAAGCAACTGCCCTTGCCCTTCTCGCTTTCAACCTCAAGCTTTCCGTGATGGGCCTCAATGATCGCCTTGACAATGCTAAGCCCCAGACCCGTTCCGGGCACCGCCTCGCGGCTCTTATCCACGCGATAGAATCTTTCGAATATGACCTCCATATCCTCCTCGGAGATCCCGATACCCGTATCCCTGATATTAACAACCGCATACTGGGAGGTATCATCGACGCTGATCGTTACAGTGCCTCCGTTAGGGGTATACTTGACCGCATTCTCGATTATATTGACTAAAGCCTCGGTAAGCCGTTCATGATCGCCCAAGACCGTCCCATGCCACTCTTGAAGATTGACACTAATCCCCCTCTCCTCGGCAGACGGGGTTATAAGCGAGACGATATAACTTAGTATTTCAGAGAGTTCGACCCTCTCCATATTCATCTGGAAGGTCTTGCTCTCAAGCCTGGAGGCCTGGAGTATCCTCTCGATAATGCCGGCCATCTTCTTTGAGGCGTCGTTTATGCTTCCTATGGCCTCTTTGTACTCCTCTATCTCCCTCGGCTTTCTGAGTGTAACATCACACAGGCTCTTAATGACGCTCGTCGGGGTCCTCAGTTCATGGGAGGCGTCTGAAAGAAATTCCCTCTGCCTTAAGAACGCCTTCTCGAGGTGGCCGAGCATGACATTAAAGCTTTTGGCCAGGGGCTTTAGCTCCAGGTCAAGCTTGTCCTCCGCGATCCTTTCATTCAGGTTCCTGGCGGTAATGCGCCCCACCTGGCTGGAGAAGAGATTCAAGGGCCCAAGCGTCCAACCTGTAATATAATATACGCCGAATATAGAGATGAGAAATATGGAGGGCATGACTATCAAGATGATATTTCTAAAGCTGCCGAGAACGTAGAGCGGTTCCTCCATGGAGTCCGCCGCCTGGAAGGTGATGTCAATGGACACGTTGTCCATCTCTACAAAGGTAAATGTCTGGCTCACCTGCCTTAGCTTTATGCCGCCGGGTCCGGTTATAATGCCCCCGTATACGGGTTCAAAGGAGGGCTCGGCTATGGGGAGGAATTCGTCCGCGAGCTTAAGTGAAGGCGAGCGGCCCATGACATCGCCGTTGGAGTCGACGAGCTGATAATAATGGCCGGAAAGTTTGGCAGCGTATTCGCCGCTTGCGGCCTCGGTTATCTCATAGATCCCCTCTTCCACATGTCCGTGCTCGACCTCTTTTGCGAGAATGCCGGCAAGCAGCGTTATCTCCGAGTACATATGGGTGTCGACGGAACCGAAGACTATCTCTTTTAGTTCAAAATAGAGAAAGAACCCGAGGGTCGTAAAGAGCACGGAAAAGACCCCCAGAAAAAAGACGATAAGCTTAAGTTTTATCGAATCTAACATATGACTACTTGTCTTCTTCCGCTTTAAGCATATAGCCTGAGCCCCTTATCGTGTGGATCAACTTCTTCTCAAAACCCTTATCGACCTTGTTCCTCAGATAATTTATATATACATCAACGACATTAGAATCCATATCAAAGTCCTCATCATATATGTGCTCCACGATCTCGGTCCGGCTTAAGACCGTATCCTTATTATAGGCAAGGCATTCGAGGAGCACATACTCCCTGGCGGATAGCGGTATCAGCTTACCGCCCCTTATAACTTCATGGCTCTTTGTATTAATGACGAGGTCCTCTATTTTAATAACGCTCTCCTTGACCTCGCTCCTCCTTCTAAGGAGCGCCCTTATGCGCGCGAGCAGTTCATCGAACTCAAAGGGCTTTGTAAGATAATCATCGGCCCCTACGTCGAGACCGGTTATCTTATCGCCGGTCGTATCCTTGGCCGTAAGCAGTAAGACCGGCGTATCTTTACCGCCCTTTCTGATATTACTCAAGACCTCTATGCCGTCCATCTTGGGAAGCATAATGTCGAGTACGACCACATCCACGGGATAGTTGGTCGCCATGTAGAGCCCCTCCTCGCCGTCATAGGCCACGTCCACGGCGTAACCCTCCTCTGTGAGCCCCTTCTTTAAAATACCGGCGAGGCTCTTTTCGTCTTCTACAATTAGTATTCGCATCTTTCCCCTCATAGGCACAAAATATGTAGACCCACACAGGACCCATAAAAGAGCCATGGGCCCGCTCGATTTACCTAAAGCTATTATATGTTATAAAGTACGCGAAAAGAAATACTTTTTATAGGTCTTGAGCAAACGATGAATGATTAAAAGAATAGAGCTGTAGAGGAATATCTAACCCTGGTAATAAATTCTAAAAAATGCTGCCATCCGTTTCGTTTACATAAACCTTACGGATCGTGCCGTCTAACTTGAGGACTTCGATTCTGTAGTGGCCTTCTATATAGTCAAGCCTTACATCGACGTCCCCATACGCAGAAGCAAGTATATCCTCGTTATCCTTTAGATTTACCCCGACTATCCTCCCGTCCCTGGGGTCCAGGTAGAGCTTTTCCACCCTTACCTCATCACCCTTTATCGTTATCTCCAGATAACCGCTTTGCCACCTGGCGTTCATGGCGACCCCGGGCTCTTCGCCCGTAGCGACCTCTATGGCCTGCTCTATTGTAATGGGAGCAGTGGGTATAACGCGGCTTTTAAGGCTTGCCTCGGAAAATGCGGGCACAAATACCGACATGAGCGCAAAGGCCGCTAAAAGAGCTATCTTCTTCATCTATTTTCCCCCCTTAATTTAATATCTGCAAAATTGATCTCGCTGATCTCATTTTCTGCGTATTTGGTACTATTATAATAAAGATCGCATTAGAAAATGATTAGATAGCCCCAATCTTATCCAGGAGTCATGGCTCAAAAAAATAATATCAAGAAGAAAAGGCATCAACATATAGAGATAGAAAACTATAAAAACACAATATGATGTGCTGAAATTCATGAATTTATACGTCAACCTTAATACTCAATTTTAGCTAATCCCGATAACATATTAAAATGCTTTACATTATATAAAAACTATTGTATTATTATCTGTGATATGCTCTACTGGCATTAATCGCTTACCAAGGTCCAATTTTACGCGTCCAAATACCCGTAGCAGTAAAAACGGAGGCTTATTCAGATATGGCGCCCGGCAACAACGAACCCTCAGAGAAATCCCTGGCACTCGACGTACCCGTCTCTCTTTTATACGATTTAGCCGCTATATCCGGTACGGCACAGGATGTTCAGTCCCTGATGACCCACTTCTTCAATATCTTGAAGACAGAGGTGGAGTTCGACATGGCCGCCTACCTCGTAAATTACGGGGGCCGCTCGGAAGGCAGGATCTACTCCAAGGGGTCAATAAACAAGGCAAAGGTCAAAGATTTCTCAGGCATCTTTTCAAAGCGGGCCTCCAATTACTTCGAGGGCTCTCGGAGAGCGGACGAATTGCCGGAGCTCAAGCACTCCATCCTGGTGGAAAGAGAAGGAGAGATGGAGTTCAAAAAGGCGCAAAGGCTCTCTCGGGTACACTATCTTGAAATTCCGCTCCATTGCTGGGGAGACAAGTCCGCTATAATAACGCTTGTCTCCTACGGTAGCGCCGACCCTTTCAAGGAAAGGGAAGCTCTCATAAATTCAATGGGCGAGCACATCGGCAAGGTGCTTGAAAGGCTCGTCTCCAGCAAATTAAAAGAAGAGAAAAAGCTTACCAATATCCTCTATACCATGAGCGAGGGTATATATATTATTGACTCCTCGGGATATTTTACAGCCGTAAACCCCAAGAGCCTGGAGATAATATCGACCTTTTGCAAACGCCACATAAACTGCATTAAGAGGGACTACGGTCTTGGAAGGCCGCTTCCCAAAAACGGTTCTTCGTGTGAGTTCACCTCGCTTCTAAACAGGGCCCGCGCTTTTCTCGACGCCCCTGCCTCCGAGAACCACACTGAAGAGATAAAGAACGAAGACGGCCGCATCCTTTCAATCTACATTAGCACGATCTCTCTCGATAACGACTCGGGACCCGGCATAGTACTCAGGGTAAGGGATATCACCGAGGAGAGGCTGACGCAGAAGGGGGTACTACTTTCAAGCAAGCTGGCCTCGCTTGGAGAGATGGCCGCAGGCATTGCGCACGAGATCAACAATCCGCTCCAGACCATTCTCGGCAACCTGGAAATGCTTGAGGTCAATATCGATCCCGAAGAGATAGAAAGGCTCGATCGTGTAAAGGAGGGCGTTCTTAGAATAAGGCGCACCGTCAAAGACCTCCTTATGTTCGCGAGAGAACAGACAACGGAGACGGAGAACGTCGATATAAACGACGTAATAGATAAGGCCCTTGACATCATGCACCACCATATAAGCAGGGCGGGCCTTGAGGTTGTAAGAGACCTGGACACCAAGCCGCTTACTGTAAAGTGCAACAAAAACCTCCTACAGCAGGTAATTATAAACCTGCTGCAGAACGCGAAGGACGCCATAGAGGAGTCGAATAAAGGCTCGGCTATAACCATAAGTACCGCACTGCTGCCGGACAAGGAAGTACGCATCGAGGTGAAAGACAACGGCCCGGGCATTCCGGAGGCCATCATCAATAAGATATTCGACCCGCTCTTTACCACCAAAGAGGTCGGCAAGGGCACGGGGCTTGGGCTAAGCCTTAGCAAAAAGATCGTCAATGGCTTTGGCGGCACCATAGAGGCTGCAAGCTCCGGGAAGAAAGGGGCGCGCTTTAGCATCTCTTTACCTCACCACGGCCGGGTCCTGGGAGGCAAGGAGTTAAAGAGCGATGCGGGGCCGGATTACTCGATCCTTGTAGACAAGACCGTTCTGATGGTGGACGACGAGGAAGAGATTCTCAGCACTACAAGGGCGGCTGTCGCCAAGAACGTCTTCACCATAGAGACAGTGCCATCCGGAGACGAGGCGCTCGAGAGGATAAAGAGGCGCGACTACGACTTCATATTCCTCGATATCAGGATGCCGCAGATGGACGGAATAAGGCTCTACAGAAATATAATCTCACACAAGCCGTACCTGGCCGACAAGACCATCTTCCTCACCGGAGACGTGGACAACAAAAAGACGGCCGAATTTTTAAAGCTTACCCGGAGCCGTTACCTTGCAAAGCCGTTTAGCATGAAAGCGCTCCTTGCTACGATGTGCGATATTGTAAATACGGCAACAACCCTGAAAAACACGGAAACTGATAGAATATTATAATCTTAACGATCCGGAATAAAGAGCTATGGCCGAACCCACTAAACAAAAGACCAAAGAGACCGAAGCCGGCAAGAGATTAAAGCAAAAGGTCGAATCGATCGTAAGGCTCTCCACCATCCCCGTCTCTCTAAGGAAGATCCTCGAAGTTATCGAAGACGAGTACGCGAGCCACCGCGATCTGGTCAAAGCGATCGAACACGATCAGGCCCTGGCCTCCAGGATAGTCAGCATGGCGAATACCGCCTTCTACGGTTATGCAAGGAAGGTGAAGGACATACAGACCGCGGTGACCATTCTCGGCTTCAATATGGTCAGAAATCTGGCGATAAGCACCTCGCTATTCAAGCTCAACGGCAATCACGGGGCCACGGCAGACAAGCTCAGAAAACTCTGGAGGCACTCCTACGAGGTAGCCGTGGCCAGCGCCATTATAGCCGAGAGGACCGGATTGTCGAAGAAAGACGAGGCCTTCCTCGCGGGACTTATAACAAACATCGGCAGGGTCATACTCTATCAGATATACGGCGAGGTCTACATGAAGGTCAGCAACTACGGGTGCGAAGGCCTTCTTATAAGGGAAGAAGAGGCCTTTGGGGGGGATCATCAACAGGTGGGCTCATGGTTCCTGGATCACTACAAGTTCCCCAAAGAGATGGTGCGCTGCCAGCAAAACCACCATACCCCCGAAAGGTATTTGTCAAACTACCGCTCCGGCACGATGCAGCTAAGCGCTATCGTCTACATCGCCGACATTTTAACCAGCAATAACAGAGAAGGCTTTGAGTTCGACCTCATTCCAAGTGCTGCCCATGAAGATATTATGGCGGCTATCTATATCGACGATACCGGGATTAAAGAGGTTAAAGAGGCACTCTCAAGCATGGAAGAATACATAAACGCGTTCTACGCCGCCTAAGCGTCACGTCAAGCGTATATTGTCATTCTCAGAGTTTTGCAAATCGCCCAAGGCAAGACGCAGACATGCAGTAATATCTGGCATATTTCAAGTTTCTGCAACGCAGCATTGGGCTATTTGCGGAACTCCCTTCGGGCGAGCCGATAACAGGCTAGCCTGGTAACGGTCATATGCTGTGTTGCTTTCGCTTACCAGGCGAGCCTGTGAATTAGCTAATGCCAGTCCAGCGCTCATGCGCCTTGCAGCTAACCGCTCTTCGCGAGCTGAGTGCGACAATATACGGTTGACGCGACGCTAAGCGTCACGTCAAACCCGCTCTCTACACGACTACATAATCAGATCAAGAAGCACGAACGAGGAATCCTCTGTCGCAGTAATAGCGATATCCACCGGCCCTTCCAAACGGGCCTGGTCGTTTATGGTTAGCTTTTCGCCGTTGATCTCCACTTCCCCATCAATTATATAGATAAAGATAGCTCGCTCGGCTAGAGCCTCATAGGTAAGCCCGTTTTCCACATTTAGAGTAGAGATAAAGATAGAAGAGTCCGAATGGATCTTTAACGCGCCCTCAAGATTCTCACCCGAGACAAGAGGCAGAAGATTATTCACACGCTCTTTAGGGTCAAATGCCTTCTGCTCATAAGACGGCGTTAGCCCGCTTGTATCGGGCTCGATCCATATCTGGTAGAGATGAAGCGGTTCATTAGAGCGGTTATATTCCGAATGGGTAATGCCCGTACCAGCGCTCATCCTCTGCACCTCACCGGCTTTGAGCGAATACGCGTTACCCATGCTGTCCGTATGGGTGATCTCTCCTGAGAGGACTATGGTGACGATCTCCATCTCCTTGTGGGGATGGGTACCGAAACCCTCACCGGGCTCCACTATGTCGTCGTTAAATACCCTGAGAGCGCCGTGGCGGACGTTTTCGGGGTCATAGTAGTCGGAGAACGAGAAGAGCCAGAAGGTCTTAAGCCAGCCCTGGTCTGAAAAGTGCCTCTCGCTGGCCCTGATAATCTTCATCGGATAATCCTATTTTTTGAACTCCACGGAGCCTATAGGGAGTTGCGTGCTCTTGGCACTGACCTCTTCGCCGGTCTCTACGTAGTGCTTAAGCCCTGCAAGCCCCAGGGTCAACTCTCTGCTAAAATGCTTCTTGAGCATAATGAGATCGAGAAAGCGCCCCAAGACCCCCCAGCGCACATCGTAGCGCATAATGACCGTTACCAGGGCCTCGTCCTTTGTACCCTCAAGGGACCACTGCTGGCTAAAGCTCTTTATCGCGCCGCCGGCCACGGGAAACTCGACGGTAAAGCCCTTTCGCTCCTGCCAGGCCGAGACGACCTCCTCGACCTCTTTGTTAGAGCGATGCCTCAAGACCCTCACAGTACCGACGCGCTTATTTTTCTTCGATTTATCTATAATGCGGGACTCTACTACCGTAGGGCCCCAGGGCGCGACATTTCCGAAATCCGCGAGCACCTCCCAGACCCTGCCCGCCGAGGCGTCTATCGTAACGCGCTTTGTTATCTCTCTCACTTAACCCTCTCTTTTTAATAGGAGTTTATCCAGGAAGCGTATCCCCGTCTTTAATTTAATGCTTACCAATCTACGGTTACTGTGAGCGAATCGCTATACAGGCCCGATCCGACATTTTGCAGCGCGGGAATCCTTCCATAGACCGTAAGCGTTACAGGCGACTGATTCTTCGTCACAGTCTTTTTCACCGTAAGGCCTCCTCCGACCCCGTCGCCCCATATGATCGTATATGTCGCGTCCGTATATAGGTTATAGGTCAGTATATCGGCCGCAAAGGAATGATTCAGCTGCCTGGGATTGAATCCGCCGGAATTAAAACTCTGCCCCATTGAAACGACTGTTTTGGCCGGCGGTGTTTCGTCACATGATAATATAATGCTTCCCGTGGAATCCGCCGGTATCATAGAGAGGACATCATAGCTTGGGAAGTTCATAGCGGTCGTACTGACCGAACATGCCGCAAAGGACAGATCTGCAAAAAATAACGATAAGACGATAAAGATAATCTTGATAGAGGTCTTCATATATCTCTCCCTTGTCTCTAGAGCCTTAACAGCCGGCTCAAGCGGCTCAACAAAACTTCCATTATTCTAATATTTAGTACTGCGCTTCATTAATTTAGTAGTTGTTCCATAACCTTATCGTCATCACCAACACCATCAACCCCCGGCGGTTCAACATTATCGGGCTTTTTCAACGGTTCCTCTGCCTCTTCAAACTCCGGCGAGACAGGCTTGTCGGGTTTCATCAATAGCTCCTCTGTACCTTCAACCTCCGATGGAGCAGGTTTAACGGGCTTCCTCAACAACTCCTCTGCCTCCTTAAGCTCAGAGGACTCAACCACTATCACCTCTTCAAGCTCCACCCACATCGAGTCACTACGGGGAACATCTATTACCGCGAAACGCTCAGCACCCTCGTGTATGACCTTTACAATAAACTTGCCCGAGGGGACATTCTCGACATAGAACTCTCCATTATAGCCAACAAGCCCCTCGATGACACTACCATCCTTAAGTGTAACAGTAAACGGAGAAGTAGCAACAGGAACCTTTTTCCCATCCACAAAGGTATAAACCCGTCCCATCAGGGCCTGGACCTTATTGACCTCAAAATAGAGAAGCGAGCCGCTCCTTGGCGGGGGATTTATATATTTAACAAGCTTCGTAACATTATAATCTAGGGGAATATCGCTCTTTTCTATCTCCACCCTGTTATCATGGTAGGATCTGACCCGAGGGATTATGAGATTACCTTTCTTATCCGTCTCTCCAACCTCATGCCCGTAATGATAGACCCTTACCCCCTCCAGATCTCCTACATTTACTTTGGTGAAACTGTCGGTCAAGGGCCTTGAGATAAATACCGAACCATCAATATACCCCACCCCTCCGGCCAGGCTCAGGTTATAGCTGTCACTACCCGCTCTCTCGCTGTACTTAGCGCCGTAGATACCGTAGTCGTTCTGGTACGACACTCCCCCCACCTTATCAACGCGGCCCTCAAGTTCGGTTAACTCTCCGATGAAACCAAAACCCGTACCAACCGGCAGGTCCTTCCTGATAGAGGCATTGGTTATGTTACCGGAACTACTATTTTTATAATTGACATTCCCGTGCACATTCCAGCCGAGACTCATATTCAGGATCAAATGGACCTCATTGATATCCTCAGCCCCATCCTCCTGTCTAGTGCTTGCGATCAGAAGAAGACCGGCCCTTCTTGTCAGGGGCCTGCTATGAGTAATAGAATAATTGGTTCTGTCGGCCCCGTCATACATCCGGGAGGTCGAATAATTAACAAAGAGCGAGCCTAATTTCTTCTTGTTAAAGCCAAAAGAACCGCTGAACTCAAAGAAGGGTTTATCCATTGAAGGCTCTATGGAGATGTTGCTGTACTCTCTTGATAGCGTCTTGATGGAAAAGTTGGAACTAAAATGTCTGCTCGTAAAAGAGTACTGCAGGGAGCCGGCAAAACCCGACTCTCCCCCGCCTCTGCTTACGGCCAAGGCGGTTTCCACAACCCCTGCGCCCGTGATGGCCACGATAGCGGTCGGCCCCACGGATATAACCTTGTTGGTGGCCTCAAAGAAATACCCGCCCTTGAAATCATCTTCGAAACCGAAAACATGATAGGCCTGCACAGCCGGTTTGGAGTACGAAAAGCTCTCTAATCCTATATCTTCCCGTATAAAACCGATGGCATAATTATATTCATGGAGCCCCGATTTCAGTAGGCGGTTCGAAAAATAAGAGGACTCCGAAAAAACTTGTTCATTATGATATATGTCCGTAATCAATACCTCTGTGTCTCCAAGACCGGCACTCAAAGGTATATTCTCAAGGGTAAATTCTCCCGGGGGAAGCCTTAACTTCCTCACAAGAATACCATGCGAGTAAATATCCACGTCCGATGGCGTTGTGACCGCACCGCTTACAGAATAAGACGGGTAGCGTAAAAAATACGGATCTGCCTGGTAGTTCTTTGAAAAATTAACCCCCCCTAAAAAGTGCGAAGAACCAAGCATCACCGAGGAAGTTGAAAAATCACCATAGATAAGCCTTGTAAGCTTCTTCCTGTCATCCTTGGTCACGGAGGTAAAGATCCTTACGAACTCCCCATCTCCCTGAATATTGCTGTAATTAAAGTTAGTAACTCCAAGATAGTCGGATTTCTTCACCCCAAACTCTGTAGAAAAATCTATGGTAGAGCTCCTGGCCTCATAATTCAGCCCATAGTTAAAGAAGGCCGAATCCTCTTTCGAATAGATGACCTTCTTCGCCTCCTTCAGGCGGGTCACATCGACTCTATTTTTTCTAAAAAGAGCGGCAGGGGCCTTGATCTCCAAAGATAGGGTCTTTTTGTTTATTGAAAATTTGAGCCTTGGGACAGACTTTAAAGAGAGATAGCTCTCTCCTGAATATTTCACACTTTTGCCCACACCCTCTTTAAGCAAGGACCTCTTGAGAAATTCCCTGCTTACCCACACATCTCCTTTATCGGCCATTACCACGAACGTTGCGCCAAGGTCCATATCATTTAAAATAATTTTAAGGACAACTACATCTTGTCGAGCTAATGCGCTTTGAGAAAAAAGGGCAACAGACAGGAAGATTAAGATTGAAAAGGTTTTATGGAGCACACATCGCCGGTAGGACATCAAGTTTCTCACTCATTGAGAGCGAATTTTTTTGACGGCTCGCACTCTTCTCCAGGGGATGAGCTGTTATGACATTTATATGAAGATGGCTTATCTTGTTACAATCCACTTTTGACAGCTCTTCCGAAAATGGCTTGCTGCGCCCGGCAAGAAGGGCCCTACCGCTAACATCCCTGGTAAAGACTGTTGCCCCCGAGCCGTCTTTTCCTTCTATTGTAATACTCTTTAAATTAACATGGGCATTGCCGCTATTTGTTATCCTAAAAAAAAGCTTACCATCAGAGAGCCGGACATCTTCTATTTTTCCGCTTCGGTTTAACTCTACAGGAGTTAGGTAGACGGAAATACCGATCTTTAGAAGGGTCCGCAGGCTGACCCCGCCTTTGTCTCCACGCGGCATGGGAAGCTCCTCAAAATAAAGCCTGTAGGGCTTCTCCTTAAGCCCCGGAGGAATCTTGATACCAACCCTTATAAGACGATTCTCACCCTTTTCAACAGTAAATATCTTGGGAAAAACTATCAGGTCGTTGGAAGGAGTAAGCACGCGCCTGCCTTCTTCATCCTGGTCCCATGAAAGAGCCGTTACCTGCATGGAGAGCGCTTCTTCGGAATTATTTGTTATCGAAACAATATCGGTCTTCTTGCCCGCTCCAAAAAAGAGTTTTATCGGATTAATGGTAAAAGTGGCGGATATGGAGTCAGATGGGAATAAAAGAACTATTAGAAAAAGAAATATAAATGAATACCGGAGTTTACCCATAGAAGAATAATAGTAATTTTTAAGGAATAAATCAATAATAAAAGGGGCCTTTGGGCCCCTTTTATTATTGATCGATATTATCGAAAGCTAACACGCGTCTCTATAAATAGTCGACCGTAACCGTAACCGTCTGCGTGTAAGTACCTATAGCTACGTTCTGCAACGACGGTATCCTGCCATAGACAATAGTATCTATGTCAAGAGCTGCGTCAGTGGCGGTAGCCTTGGTACCGGTCACAGCGCTCGAAAATGAAGTGGTCCTTCCCGCATCGGAATATAATTCATAATTCAAATTATCGGCAGTCGGAGCGCCAACCATAATTCTGGCCCCGGAGGCCGGAGTTATATAGAGTTCGTAATCGGTATTCTTTGTGCACCTGATGGTAACTGTCGTAGTGGCGTCAAGGTCTGTGCCACTTGTTGGATCGTATGCGCCGAAAGCAAGATTCGGTGCATTGGTAATGCTGCATACACTATTAACGGTCGCCGTAACATCGAAGGTGGTGGCAACCGTCGCTGCATAGACCGTTGAGGCAAATGAGAGCGTCATCACTGCCGCAACCATTATCATTAAAATTCTTATCTTCTTCATCTCCCCATCTCCTTTCAAGCTGCATCTAACTGGTTTCTACTGCAAAACCCCTATACTGCTTTGGGACTGCCCCATCTATTTCCCCTGTATAGCTTTATATGTAGCAAATAACATGCCAAACAAAAAAAGTCTTTATGTGTAAGTAGTTACAATTAATTAGACATGTCAAAATCCTGTTTTTTGGCAAATATTTTCACTAAACCACGCACTTTTTTCATAGCAAACGCCATAGAAGATGGCCCGGGCCTTGAAACTACCTGCTCGGGCATATTTGCCCGCCATAATGGCAGAAAGCGCTACAATGGATCAAATTTAAAGGCAAATTATTCCAAAAGCGGCAAAATCTAAAAAAAGGAGCTATTCGAAACGGTTAACCCCTTGATTTAATTGCCGTCCTCAAGGGGCTTTGGATGTTAGAAAATTTAATTACTCCACTTGAATTTGTCGTAAAGGCGGCTTAATTAATCATTCAAAGCGCATATGGGGTCTGAAACCAGCTTATTATAGCCTAAAAAGTGTTGACTTCACCTACTACTAAACACTCTCAAGACAACCTAAGAGTTGCCCATTACTGCCTGAACTCCGCAGTTGTAATTTGTAGCAGAATATAGTATTTTTCAGGCATATTGTTCCCCTTATTGTTGCTCACTTCCAAGATACACTAGGGGGGTAAGTCATTCAAACCACACGAATACGGTGATATCATCCGCCCTTTCTCTCCACAACAGAACTGCTGGAATATGAGAACCGTTGAACCCTTATGCAAAATAGGCTATGAGAAACAATTCTAAAGAGCCACCAAAGTTTGCCGTCAAGGTTGCGAACACAGTCTTCGTGTTGGGGATTTTATTTTCAGTCCAAATTGCAATCTATGCGATATACCAACTAATCCATCAATATTATCATGTTCATGAAGGAGATACTGGATTAGAACTATTTCGCTTCATATGCATCCTGTTTGGTGGAATTTCTGCCACTCTATTCGCTCTTGGGTTAAGGTTAACTAATGCCCTAAAAGTGAACTTGACGGTGCTGTTCGTAACGGCAACTATCGTAGTTTATGCATTTGAAGCTTATATAGAGTTTTCAACAGAAGAAACACAATCTAAAAAGGAAAAAATACAATCTAACAAAGCACTAGCAGAACAGATGGGAGTTCCATATGACACGAGAACGAAAATGGAAGTACTCGATGATTTAAATAATTCTGGTGTCGAAGCATATCCGAACATTCATCCTTATTATTTGCTCCGAAAACCGTTAACTCAAAATGGCTTAAATACAGAAGGTGGAAAGATTTTACCTTTAGGGGGAATTTCTAGCAAAATTATGGTTCAGACTAATGAAAACGGTTATTGGATGAAGTATAAGGGTGACGAATTTGGATTCCATAACCCTGAAGGCGTGTATCGAAATAACGAAATAGACATTGTGATGACAGGCGATTCATTTACTGAGGGTTGGAGTGTTAAATCCAATGAAAATATAAGTGCAGTACTACGAAAATTGGGTTTCAATGTAGTTAATATTGGAAAGAGTGGCAATGGCCCATTACTGGAACTTGCTGCACTCAAGGAGTATGCAGAGCCATTAAGGCCAAAAATCGTATTATGGATATATTGTACTAATGATATTAGCAATTTGAGAGATGAGATATCGTCATCTCTTTTAATGAAGTATTTGAGTGAGGATGATTTCTCGCAAAACTTATTATCCAGGCAGGATGAAATTGACAGTGTGTTGATAAATTTTGTTCGGCGAGAAATGAAAATAGAAAGAGAAAAAAGTGCAGATTATTCGGCAATTAGAATATTGAAACTTCATAACCTTAGGTCAAAGATTAAGCTAATAGCTAGATCTCCTCTCACTAAACAGGAACAGAAACAGAAACATAAACAGAAACATAAACAGGAACTTGCGGTTTTCAAAAACATATTAGAAAAATCCAGAAAAATGGTTTCTGGATGGGGTGGGAGATTATATTTCGTCTACCTGCCTGCGTTTGCAGAGTACTCTACTGGCAATGAACATACTTTTCGTGAATTCGTATTGTCTACCGCAACTGAACTGAATATTCCAGTCATAGACATTCACAAGGAAGTCTTCGCTCCTCATCCTGACCCTTTATCTTTATCACCGTTATTCAAAACGCAAGGCCTTCACTATAATGCTGAGGGATATCGTCTTGTCGCAGAAACAATTGGCAAAAGAATCGAGACAGACGGGATTATTTCATCAAAGTCAAATAACTGAGAATGCAATTATTCAAAGGATACTAAACGATTTTCGAGCAAAAAAGATACGATCTGTTGAGTCGCGAGCTTATGGCCGTCTGAATTTAAATGTATTCCATCTCGATAAAGTTTCTTGTTTTGGGAATATTCATCTGCAAATTTCTGGTACAGATCTAGGCAGGGAATATCATATTTCTTGCATATGGTACGCAATTTGCTCTGGGGCTTTACAGCGTAATCATAATTTTCCGCATCGTTCCTGAATAAAAGTTGTGGTTCATACGGGAAAATAATAATTGCCAACTTTGCATTTTGATTGTCCAAAGTATTCTTTAGTTCTAATAGCTGGTTTTCGTAATCTACCCATGACTGGTCCTTCCATGCAACATTGAAGTCCACTGCGTTTTCCCATACAAATTTATAATTTGAATTCTCACTGCGTTTAATTCTAGAAATAATTCCAAGATGCAATTTCGTAAGCAAATAGCTCCGACTTGCTAAACGACCCCAAAATGAGTCAATCCTTAAAGTTTTTTCAGCCTCTTTGGTTATAAGCCTTTTTCCATTCTTATCAAAACGATGCAGAAATTTATGATTATCATTGAGGCAATAAGTCCAAATTACTACATCTGGAGTTGTTGCTTTCAAGTATTTTTGGTAAAGCAGAACTTCCTGATAAGTTGTGTACCCGGGTACTGCTGCATTAATTACATCGAATTGACCTTTTTCTTTCAGAAAGTCTCTTGTTTGCTTTACAAAACCACCCTCATCCCAAGGAATAGAATCCCCAAGATAAATGATTCTGCGAACCTCCTCCGGTTTTGGTATAGCAACTTCTCCATGCCGTATGGATAAATTGTTAAAGTCATCTTTCCTAGGATTCAAACGATAGCCCAGTTCCTCATCAAAGATCACCCAGTTGGATGTTCCTAAATTCGAGTAAGGAGCCTCATCAAAGTAATGGACGATATCTGCAACAACATTGGTGAAGCCTTCTCTATAAACTCTGGAAAAGATTTCCGCAGCTACAAACAATACAAGAAACACTATGCAGTTTACGAATACTAGAGAAACAATTTTAGAATGTTTTCTTTTCATGTATTTTCTATCTCACACAAATGTGATGTCACGTTTCTTTAAACTGGCAAGCCCTTGTCTAATTATCATACAATTTAATGTTCCTGACTATAGCACCATTACTTAACGGTTGTAATTTACAGTAGCAAGCGGTATATGTCAATTGATGACTGCAGGAAGAACTCTGCATTAAACTTTTTTATTGAGCAAAATATACAAAAAGCACACACCAAAAAAAAAGGGGGCTAACCGTAACGGTTAACCCCTTTTTTCTGTTTTGGCGTCCCCAAGGGGAGTCGAACCCCTGTTGCCGCCGTGAAAGGGCGGAGT
>CBDVCO010000017.1:0-24027 GCA_965372515.1 uncultured bacterium
AGAGCTGGGCGGGGAAATGGTCGAGCCTCTCGGAGAGCCCTACGATCTCAAGGGCCGCCGCTGGCGTCATAAGGCCCTTGGGGGAGGCCCCTTTGGATTTGTTGGCTTTGCTTGTTGTGGAGATCTCCGTTACTATGGCGACATTTTCACGCGCAGTAAGGCTCGCGATAAGGTTATAGAACTGGAAGACGAAGCCGACGTGGGTACGGCGGTACTCGGTAAGCTCCTTGTCGCCGGCCTTTGTAATATCTCGCCCAAGGTAGCTTACGCTCCCCGACGTTGCCGTATCTAACCCGCCGAGGATATTAAGAAGCGTACTCTTTCCACTCCCGGACGGGCCAAGGAGCACTACAAGCTCGCCCTCATAGAGGTCAACATCCACGCCCCTAAGCGCGTGTACCTGCACCTCCCCCATATCGTAGACCTTTGTGACCCCACGGGCCTCAAAGACCTTTTTCCTCTCTTCCGTGCTCATCTTATGAACAAATACCTCCGGATCTCTCCATATAATAAATCTTTAATAATATTATACAGCAAACGCTCCTTTAAAACCATTTTACAGCCATTTGTATCTTCACTCGAAGCTCGGCGCATGGCAAAAGGAGAGAAAAAACGAGTTTTTTCTCTCCAGGAGGGCAATTTAACCAACGAGGGCTTGACTATGCGTTGCCTTGTGTGTAAAAATTAGTTGTCTTTTGAGAGAAGTACAATTAAATAAACGGTCTTTTAAGACCACTCGCCTACTTGAGGAATGCAGATCTCTTGGAAGCAAACATATCTTTTTACACCAAAAGGGCAGTCACCCGCTGTTAGGGGCTGTCCTTAATTAATTTCAGGGCTCCGGCCCCTAAACAATCAAAGAACCAACCTTATGGAGGTCTCTTAGGAAATGCCCACAAAAAAATTCGTATATTTCTACGGCAACGGCAAGAGCGAAGGTAACGGACGGATGAAGGAAATTCTCGGCGGCAAGGGCGCGGGGCTGGCCGAGATGACCAATATCGGCCTTCCTGTCCCGGCAGGCTTTACGCTTACTACCAATGTCTGCGACTATTACTATAAGAACAAGAAGAAATATCCTGCCGGGCTAAAGCTTGAGGTCGAAAACAACCTCGCCAAGCTCGAAAAGGCCGTGGGTAAAAAACTCGGCGACCCAAAAGACCCTCTCCTCGTATCCGTAAGAAGCGGAGCCGCCATGAGCATGCCCGGCATGATGGAAACGATCCTGAACCTGGGACTAAACGACCGCTCGGTCGAGGGGCTCGCGCACAAGACGACCAACAGGCGCTTCGCCCTCGACGCGTACAGACGCTTTATTACCATGTACGCCTCCACCGCAATGGGCGTAGATAGAGATCGCTTCGAAGAGGCATTTACCGAGATAAAAGAGAACCGCACGAGGGTCAGGCTAAAGAGCAGGGTACGCTCTATATCAGATAACGACGTAAACGAAGCAGAACTCTCGGAACTGATCGGCTTGTTTAAGCAGATATACTACGACGAGACTGGCGAGAAATTCCCGCAGAACCCGACAAAACAACTATGGGGGGCGATAGACGCGGTCATCGAATCCTGGATGGCTGAGAAGGCCGTTACCTACAGGAGGGTCGAAAAAATTACCGGGCTCCTGGGCACGGGCATAAATATCGTCCAGATGGTCTTTGGTAATATGGGCGAGACCTCGGGCACTGGAGTATGTTTTACCCGCGACCCGAACTCGGGCGAGGACATCTTTTACGGCGACCTCCTCATGAACGCCCAGGGTGAGGACGTCGTAAGCGGCGCGCGCACGCCCATACATCTGAACGATCTCGCGCACCTGATGCCCGATAACTACACCCAGCTCTGCGAGGTAAGGACGAGGCTCGAAAAACACTATAAAGATATGCAGGACATAGAGTTCACCATCGAGGACGGTAAGCTCTACATCCTACAGACCAGAAGCGGCAAACGCTCTCCGATGGCCTCCTTCCGCATGGCCGTTGACATGGTAAAGGAAGGGCTTATCACCAAAAAGGACGCGCTCCTTCGTATTACGCAGAACGATATCGAGGGGCTCTTCTACCCGGTAATAGACCCGGACCTTCCATCCGAAAAGCTTAAGAAATATTACTTCGTACGCGGCATCGCCGCCGTACCGGGCGCGGCAACGGGCAAGATTGCCCTGGACGCCGATACCGCCGAACAGTGGGCCGCCAGAGGCAAGAACGTTATACTCGTCAGAAAAGAGACGAGCCCCGAAGACGTCGGCGGTATGCACGCCGCCGCGGGAATACTCACGGCCACAGGCGGCAAGACCTCGCACGCGGCGGTCGTCGCAAGGGGATGGGGTAAATGCTGTATAGTAGGTTGCGGCGATCTTAGCGTCGACTACTCAAAGAAGACCATTACCGTAGGCGACAGCGTCCTTAAAGAAGGCGACAAGATCACCATAAACGGCTCCACAGGCGAGGTCTTCAAGGGCGAACTTGACCTCATAAAACCCGTACTCCCAAAACAATACAATACGCTCCTTAAGTGGGCGGACGAGACAAGGACCATGAAGGTCCGCACCAATGTCGACACGCCATACGACGCGGAGAACGCCATAAGGCTCGGCGCCGAAGGCATAGGACTCTGCAGGACCGAACATATGTTCTTCGACACGCCCAAGAGAAGGCTCGCCATACAGAAGATGATCCTCTCAAGCGGCGTAGCCGACAGACGCGCGGCGCTCGCCGAGATACTCCCCTTGCAGAAAATGGACTTCCTCGGAATATTTAAGGCCATGAACGGAAGGCCGGTCACCATCAGGCTCCTCGACCCGCCGCTCCACGAGTTCGTGCCGCACTCTGAAAAAGACCAGAAACTGCTCGCGAAAAATTTAGACCTCTCGTTTAATACCGTGAACCGCAGAATTACGCGCCTCCACGAAGCCAACCCCATGCTCGGACATAGGGGCTCAAGGCTTTGCATTACATACCCGGAGATCCTCGAGATGCAGGTCAGGGCCATCATGGAGGCGGCCTGCGAGGCGAAGAAGAGGAAATTCCGGGTCCACCCGGAGATCATGCTCCCCCTGATAATCAGCGCCAAGGAACTCTCCATACTCACCGATAGGGTACGCGCGGTGGCGGAAGAGGTAATAAAGGAAAAGGACGTGAAGGTCAAGTACCTCGTCGGCACCATGATAGAAGTGCCGAGGGCGGCGCTGCTGGCGGACAGGATCGCGGGCATTGCCGAGTTCTTCTCGTTCGGCACCAATGACCTTACGCAGATGACGCTCGGCATGAGCAGAGACGACTCGGGAAGTTTTCTCCCCGACTATGTAGACGAAAAGAGCGGCGGCATACTAAAGGACGACCCGTTCCAATCCATAGACACCGATGGCGTCGGACTCCTAATCGACATCGCAATTAAAAAAGGGCGCAAAGCAAACGACAAACTCAAGATCGGCATCTGCGGAGAACACGGCGGAGACCCCAAGTCCGTCGAGTTCTGCCACATAAACGGCTTCGACTATGTGTCGTGCTCGCCCTTTAGAGTGCCCATAGCAAGACTCGCCGCGGCACAGGCCGCTATCAGACACCCGAAAAGATCCGCTAAAAAGAAGAAGTAAGACTTTTTTAACATTCGCTTTCTTCCCCAAAAACCAGAAAAGAAAGGGACTCTTTATGAGTCCCTTTCTTATTTGAATTTATGGCTATTTTCAAACAGAGTTTAATTATTAACTCCATGAATTGGCTTACTCTCTAAAAACACCTGAAAAACGTCAATAATATGACTGGGGTAGAATAATTTGACCCGTTTTATTCCCTATAAACAGCATGTTATGGTTTTAGGGGTAGAAAAAAAACACCATAGGGTATAGAGCGTTGTTTATTTCTATCCAGAATTTACAATAAAACCTCAAAAAACCAAGGAGAGCTTGCCATGCCTATACCACCACCTGTACCTGGAAATATCAGCCATAAATTTGGAGAGGATAGACGGACTAGAAGACACAACGGTGTTGACTATGATGTCGATAAGGGCACGCCTGTGAAGGCTGGCGCGTTCGGCATTGTGGTCAGGTCTACTTATCATGAGCCGGAAGAAAGAACACTCACTTTCAGGTGGAACGATAATGTAACGAAAAAGAAAAAATTTAGAGGTTCTTATGGAAATGTGGTAATTATATATCACGGACAGGATCTAAAGAATCTAAAACATACATATACTCTATACGCACATCTTAAAAGTAGATCGGTAAAAAAATATGATATAGTCAATCAAGACGATGTTATAGCCACCTCCGGCAGGAGCGGCACAAAGCTGGGCTTCTACAGAATGAAGGGCGGGTACAAACTCCACTTTGAAGTATTACAGTCATACAAGAAGCTTGACTGGGTAAGCTCGGCACCCCTTGACTTTCATTGTGTAAGCGAAGATAAGCGCACAAACCCTGAAGACTTCCTCAGCCGTTCATCCTGGGGATTTGCGATAGAATATAAAAGTAAATATACTGTCAACCTGGATGATGGAACTACGATAACGTCTGACGGCCTGATAGTTGAACACCGCGATAGCAATGGCAAGGTTCTTAAAACTGCTATGAGAGGAGAAATACCGTCTTCAGGATGGGGGGGTGTGGCTTTGAAGGCGCTTAAATTTCTTGCTAAAAATCATGATCGAAAAGGGCTGCACGGTGGTCCTGGCTCCCCCCTTAATGCGGAAGACCTTATATCAGAGGAAAAAGTTAAGGACTGGCATAAAAAGATGGATGAAGGTTATAAAAAAAGAAATAGATGAATAAAAAAGCGAAATCAATCATAGTGCTTAAGTTGCTGATTATATCAGTATTATTTTCTCTAATATTCTGTAGTAATAACGCGTGGGCCAAAGAGACTAACGAAGCTCAAAGACTTATCGAAGAGTGCCGTAATATCAAGACGGTTGAAGTCTGCCAGAACGCTTTGAAGCACGCGGAAGAGGAGCTTGGCCCTGATAATATCAGTGCGGCGGAACTTCTATCAATAATAGGAATAGCGTATCAGGAACTGGGCAAATACGCTGAAGCAGAGCCATTTCTCAAGCGCTCTCTCGAAGTACTGGAAAAGAGTCCCAACTTATCCCCTTCACTCGTACCGTTAGCTTTGAACAGGCTGTCATTACTATATTATCTACAAAAAAGATACGAAGATGCCGAACCTCTTCTTGAGCGGTCTTTGAAAATGGCAGAGAGGGACCTGGATGAGTACGATCCGCTTTTAGCGACAACTCTTTATTATATGGCTCTCATCTATAGAAAACAGCTTAAGATTGATAAGGCGACACCTCTACTTAAGCGTTCTATAGAGATTCGGGGAAAAAACTGGGGTGTTGATCATCCGGAACTGGCTAATTCTTTGGCTCTAATGGGTACTCTATACGATCTACAAGGTAATCATAACGAGGCTATACTTTACAAGGAACGTTCATTAAAAATTTGGAAGAAGACCCGGAGTGCGGACGATGAATTCGTGATAGTTACGTATTGGACTCTGGAAAAGCTTTATAATAAAACAGGCAAACTGGATGAAGCTGCCAGAGCAAGAGATTACCTGATTAAAGTCGGGTTTTATAAGCTTGAGGAAGAATAATATAAAAGATAGATAAATGACTAAGAGAGCAAAATCATTCATACCGATTAAGTTACTTCTAATAACAGGATTATTATTTTCTCTAGTCTCCTGTAGTGAGAACCCTTCTGACAATGAGGAACTCTCTCTAAAAGAGATAGTGAAACTCGTAGATTCTCTCCCTCCAGCTAGCAACAAGCACATAGCTCTAGTATCTGCCGCTCATTGTTTCGATGTCAAAAAAGTTGTGGCCTGTCAGGAGGCGCTGGAGGATAGTAAAATATTGGATAATCCTGATCCTTTCTTTGTCGCGAGGATTCTAAATACAATGGCATATGCGCGTATGCAAGAAAATAACTTTGATAGATCAGAGTCTCTATATATTCAGTCTATAGAAATCGCTGAGAAGATCCTTGAACCTGGGGACATTTCCGTTTCGGAATATACGAACGACCTGGGGACTCTATATCTCACTATGGGTAAATACGATAAAGCTATAGAGATGTATAAGCAGTCATTAGAATTAGCGGAGGTAAATCTTTCTACAAATGCCCCTGAATTGATAGGTTTTCTGACAGATCTATCATCGGGGTATGTTAAAGCGGGAAACTACTCAGAGGCAGAGAAGCTTTCCAGGAGAGCGCTCAAGATAGCTGAAAAGTCTGATCCTCTTTACGATCACATAACAGAACCGCTGGGAAATCTGGCAACATCATACCGTAATCAGGAAAAATTCGCTGAGTCTCTTTCTCTTCTTAATAAATCTTTGGAGATAACGGAGCGAAAATTAGGACCAAAGCATTTAATAACGGCTCAAGTTCAGCTCGAGCTGGCGAAGACGTTATACTCTTCAGGTAAAATCACAGAGGCAGAAGCTCTTTTAAAGAGTGTGCTCAATATTTGTCAAGAATCATTCTCCGGGAATAATCACAGAGAAACGGTGAAGACCATACTTGATCTCAGAGCCTTTTATAATAAGATAGGCTACGTTAGAGAAGCCGCCAGAGCAGAAGATATCCTGATAGAATTCGGAGAAAGTTTTCTGGGTACACTTAATAGACGTCTCAAAGAGGGTCATTATATTAATGCTGATGGAGACTGTGGCGATCTTTTGAAGTTCACGAAAGAGGAGATGGCATCTGATTATGAGACTATGTTTATAACTTTATTTGTTATAGGATCAGATTATAATGATGAGGGTAAATACGATAAGGCAGAGCCCATTCTTAAGTGCTCCGTGGAAGTACTGGAAAAGAAACCCGACCCCCCCGCTTCATCAGTAACGCTGATTTTAAACGAGTTGTCATTAACATATTTGCTACAAGAAAGATACGATGATGCCGAGCCTCTTCTTAAGCGGGCTTTAAAATTGGCGGAGAAGGATCTGAAGCCAGACGATCGGCTTTTTGCGAAAATTCTTTACAATAGGGCTCTTCTCTACAGAAAAAAGCTTAAGTTTAAAGAGGCGATGCCTCTGCTTATGCGTTCCATAAAGATTCGGGTAAAAATTTTAGATGCTTATCATTCTGACCTAGCTGACTCTTTGGCTCTAATGGCGACTCTATACGCTCTACAAGATAATTATACCGAGGCTTCACTCTACTTAGAACACGCGTTAAAAATGTGGAAGGCTGCCCGAACTGCGGATGACCCGGTCGTGTTGGCTGCGTATAAGAGCTTGGTAAAGTATTATAATAAAATAGACAAACCGGATGAAGCTACCAGAGTAGAAGATCTCCTGGAAAAAGCCGGGTTTAAGGTAGAGGAAGAATAATAGGTAAGGGATTAGATAGGAACGAATAAATAGGAGAAGTGATCGGCACCTCCGGCAGGACCAACACAAGGCAGGGCTTCTACAACCAAAAAGGCGGGTACGAACTTCACTTTGAAGTAATACATTCACTAACGGAGCTTGAGTGGGTAAAACGGGAAATCTTGACTTCCATTGTGTAAGCGAAGATAAGCGCACAGACCCTGAAGAATTCTTCCGCCGTTTATCCGAGGGATTTACGGTGTATAATAACCGTAAATATACCGTCAACCTGAAGGTTCTCTCAATTATAATAATCTCGCTTATTCTTTTCAGTGTATTCTTTTGAGTGTATTTGCGAGGTTTTGCTGGGCTTCTTTGAACTTCGGGTTTGTCTTTACTGCCTGTCTATAGAATTTTTCCGCTTCTTTAAAATCACCCTTTTTAAAATAGATACTGCCGAGGTTGTTTAGCGATTGCGCGTGTAAGGGGTCGAGTCTTACGGCTTCTTTGTAGTGAGTTTCAGCCTCTTTTGTTTTATTCAGGTCCTCGTAAGTAACTGCGAGGTTATAGTGGCCTTCGCTGTAGTTTGGGTCTATAGATAGGGCTTTATTAAAAGATACGACCGCGCCGGCGAGCCGCCCCTGCATGGAATGTACGATACCGATATTATTATGCGCCTCTGTAAATTCCGGCCTTATTGTCACAGCTTTAGTGAAGCTCGCAAAAGCCCTGTCCGCCATATTCGATCTAAGGAGCACAATGCCGAGGTTGTTCTGTATATCGGCGTTTTCCGGGGCTATCTGTGTTGCCTTAAGTGCGTTCTTTTGCGCTTCGGCGAGCCGTCCTGTGGCTGACAAGAGGACAGCGAGTTCGGAAAGGGTGTGCGAGGCGTCGGGCGCGAGTTTAAGGGCCGCACGGAAGTGGCTCTCCGCTTCTTTGATCTTTCCGGTATTAAAGAGCGAGGAGGCGAGGTTATGACGCGCCTCCCTGGCGTTCGGCCAAAGCGTTACCGCTTCCTGGTAATGCTCTATTGCCTTATCTATCTCTCCACGCTCGTAGAGGATCTGGCCGAGGTTATTATGCGCAATCCACGCCGTGGGGTTTTTGGTTAGGACGTCTCGCCAGAGTGTCTCCGGGTCTTTATATGCATAGCCTTGTTGCCAGGTAAGGAGGCCCAGGATAATAGCGATAACGATTGTAACGAATATTGCGGTCAGCCTGACTGCGCGGGCGAGGTTTATAATAACGGCGTCTACCACGCCGACCATGAGCGCGATAATAAATATGCTCGCGAGGTACTGAAAGTGGTCGGCGACGAATGAGTAGCGAAATGGGAAGACGTCAATAAAGCCGAGCGCGGGAAAGAGCGTAATGACGAAACAGGCGAGCGCGGCCACGGGGGCGCGCGTAATTCTTTTTCTAAATGCCCAGAGAAGCACAAAGGCGACGACGATCTTCAGGATAAAGACCCATTGCCAGAGCTTTGTTGCCTCGGGCGTCCAGCGCGGGTAGATGAATGTAAGGTTTATCGGAATAAAGAGCTTTACGAGATAGAACCAGACGACCCTCGCGGGGAGCATGAGCCTATCGATTAGGCTCATCTCCCACTCGACCCCCCCGGCCCCTACCTGCGTGGCCTCCCACCAGACGGTCACGAGCCCCATGACGAGCCCGACGACAAAGAAGGGCACGAGGCGTACGATAAAAGCACGGTCGAACGGGCGCGCCCTCATCCAACGGATGACAATCAGGACCACGGGCAGGGTACTAACGACGGTCTTACTAAATAGCGCGAGAACAAAGAGAACGAAAGAGAGGATATAGAATTTTATTTCACTTGAGCCTGTGGCGTCCTCCACATCTTCACTCTTAAGGAAAATAAGGAGAGAGGCGAGATAGAAGAGCCCGGAGAGCACGTTCTTCCTTTCGCTTATCCACGCGACACTCTCGACGTGCACAGGGTGGAGCGCGAAGATAAGGGCCGCGGCCCACGCGCCTCTAAGCCCGAGCCTCTTTAGTATAAAGGCTAGGACTATCGCGTTCGCCGAGTGAATAAGGACGTTTACGATGTGGTACCCGAGCGGACTATCGCCCCATAGCTGCCACTCGACCCAGAAGCTCGAGTAGACGAGCGGGTAGTACTGCTGAGTGGCCTTGGTGAACCAAATTTTCCATAGTCCGGAGAGGGTTTGGAGATCAACATCGAAGAGCACGTGGGCGTGGTCGTCCCATATAAAGCCGCCCTTTAAGGCCGGGATATAGCAGATCAAGGCCACGGCTATTATGAAAAAGGGCGCGATAGCGCTAATGCGCCCGGAGAGATCAATATCTGCAAATGGGGTCTTGGAATTAAACATATTAAGCGGAATCGAACCTCTTAAGGGGCCTCGTTAATCAGGGATAAAAAGGTGCTTCACAAAAAACTATCACCTTTTTAAAGGGTTCTCAAGGGGAAAGGCTTGTGAGAGAGATGGACTACGGATAGAGACGCAAAAAAGGGACCACCTTATTGGCAATCCCTTTTTTAATAAAAATATTTTGGTGGAGGCGGTGGGAATCGAACCCACGTCCGGAAACGCCTAGCCGGGGCATCTACATACTTAGTCCGCGATTGAATCTCGCAAGTACGCTCCCCACGGACAGGGTACGGCCTTGC
Source organism: uncultured bacterium (assembly GCA_965372515.1). Classification (GTDB taxonomy): domain Bacteria; phylum Desulfobacterota; class GWC2-55-46; order GWC2-55-46; family JAJCZF01; genus CBDVCO01. The sequence continues at coordinate 9,989 of CBDVCO010000017.1, forward strand.
CAGTCCAGTTCAGTCTCGCCCGCAGATCCTTTGGACGGAGCCCTGCAAGCCATCCTGCTAAGTGACGTTCTTTTAACCCCCGCAGGAAAGGCGTTAAAGAACGCTAACCGTGATTAAGCGGCTAGAGCGTAATCGTAGTCGTTGCCGACTGTGTTTGTCTGCCTGGAGTACGAGTAGCAGGCCTCGGTATGCTTCCCTCGGCATCAGTTAGTCCCGTCGAAGCCGGTCGCCCCCATAACGGTTTCACCAAAACCAGTCTTTATTATAGCATATTTCACGAAATAAAACCTAACTAGCCGGAATTTCAAATCATCCTTCAAATGGCACGGGCCCTCGCCGCGTACTACTCAACAAGGCAAGCCCGTATGGGCCGTTGCGCGATATTAAACCACACTGGTGTGGCGGCTATCCCTTAAGCTTCGTCCCCTTAAACTCCCTTGAGACCTCCCTCTCCATATCCTTCTTCTTGATCGACTCGCGCTTGTCAAAGTGCTTCTTACCTCTGGCCAGCCCCAATTCGGCCTTTGCCTTGCCGTTTTTAAAGTAGAGCTTCGTGACTATCAGAGTATAGCCCTTCTCCTTTGTCTTACCAATGAGCTTTTTTATCTCCGTCCTGTTTAAGAGGAGCTTACGGGTCCTCGTGGGGTCGGGCTGGGTAAAGCGGTCGCCCTGCTCGTACGGGCTTATGTGAAGATTCACGAGATAGACCTCGCCGTCCCTTATGCGCGCGAAGCTGTCGCGGAGGTTCGCCCTGCCTAACCGAAGGCTCTTGACCTCAGTGCCCTTTAGAACGAGACCCGCCTCGTAGGTCTCATCCACGAAATAATCGAAAAAGGCCTTCTTGTTACTACAGACCACTTTGATGGACATTTTCTTCCCTGAATAATTTGGATTATAAAGCCGGGACCTATTCGATCACCCTGACGATGGTCGGCCTGTAGGTCTTGCTAGTCTCGACCCGTTTTCCATAGATCCTCAGGCCCACAAAGGAGATTGCGACAAAGACGAAGCCTAGGACCGCGCTCACGAGGTCGATATTGGTATCCGGCAAAAGCTCAGGCCCGAGCACCTGCCCAACGACAACGCCCGCTATAAAACTCAGGAGCGGAACGAGGTAGAGCATCATCCCTGCCCTTAAGACCGTGGCCGCGCCGACGGTAAAAACTACCCTCTCGCCGACCCTGGCCTCAATAGGGTTAAATGCCTCGACCACCATGGTCTTGTCCTCGCCCTCGCCGGGCTTGCAGAGCGCCTTTGAGCCGCAGCTGTCGCACTCCGAGCCGCGCTCGGTAGATATAAAGGCGATATCGTTCCTAATCTCTATGATCGTGCCCTGTTCTTCTATCATTTCACTCACCCTGTTATTAACATTTCTCAAAACGCCATACACACAATATGGTAACAGAGATATATGTCCATTACAACCACACCCGTTCGGATTGACAAAAGGGATAAGCGCGGCTAGAGTGGAGATATGCTTAAGAGAAGCATCTTCATATCGGCCGTACTCTTCGCTCTCCTCGTCCATTGGCCTCTTGGTTCAAAGGCCGCTCCCGCCAATTTCAAGGTCACCGACTTTCTAACAGGGCTCGATATCTGCATCACTCTTGAATTCTCGCCGGACGGACGGCTCTTCTTCCTTGAGAAGAACTCCGGCAGGGTAAGGGTCGTTAAGGACGGCCGCCTCATCCCGGAACCCTGGGCCGAGATAGAGGTCGACGGCCACGGCGAGAGGGGGCTTCTCGGCATAGCATTCGACCCGGCCTTCGCAGAGAACAAATACGTCTATCTATACTATTCGGTCCCAAGGAGCACCGACAACAGGGTGATACGCATGACGGAAATCAGCGGCAAAGGCGTTGAGCCCGTAAAGGTGCTCGAGATCGAGGACTTTGTCGCAGCCACGAACCACAACGGAGGCGATATCGAATTCGGCCCGGACAATATGCTCTACATCTCTGTCGGCGACGGCGGCGGCGCCCCCGGCAGAAGCCAGGACCCGGGCAACCTCCTCGGGAAAATACTGAGGGTCGATCCGCGCACGCCTCTACCGATAAGATACAAAAAACCCTCGGATATATTCTATGCCCTGGGGCTTAGGAACAGCTTCCGCATGGCATGGAACCCAATGAGCCAAACCCTCTACGCCACGGAGAACGGCCCTGTGGGCAGAGACGAGATTAATTTGTTGGAAGCGGGCGGCAACTACGGCTGGCCCGTTGAAAAGGGTTTTAAAGAAGGTCACAAATACTCAAACCCGATCTGGGACTTCGGGCTCATGGGGGTCGCTCCGACCGGGATCGTCTTCTACCCCCAAAGGGGCAACTTCCCAAACGAGTTCAAGGGAAACATGATCGTCACGGACTATAACCACGGCCGTCTCTACAGGATAGTGCTCTCCGGGGAAAACCTGGACAGAATAGAGAAGAAGGATTTTCACCTATGGATGAAGGCGGGATTCGCAGATACCCAGTTCGCTGACATTACGGTCGGCCCCGACGGCGCTCTCTATCTGGCGGGCTTTTCTAAGATTGTAAAGATTTCCTACGGCCCATAAAACCCCTTTATTTACAGTATATTACAACTCCTCCAGGCAGGCCCCTCCAAGCGCGAAAATAGCGCCTACAAAGGCTTGACAATCCATAAAATGGTGCAATACTTAGGGTAGATAAAGAAAGGAGGGTGCACCAATGTTAAGAACGAGTCTACTTATAGCGGTACTCATATCGACGTTCATCTTGACATCCGGAAACTTCTCCACTACAGATGCCAAATCCAGGATACAACTTCCGCCTTCAGGGCAGATAGATGCCGACAAGAAAAGCGTAAGGGAGTTGGAGGCATTCTATGACGGGATCGAGGAAGCGCTCGACAGGAAGGACCTGGACAAACTCATGAGCTACTACGCCGATGACTACAGCCACAACTACGTGAGCAAGGATCAGCTCCGAAACCTCTGGTCCGACCTATTCAATAGGTTCGATCACCTCTATTCCACGCATATCTTCAACACCGTTAACGTATGGAAGGGAGAGGCGGCCGTAACATGCACCGGCGTTCTGATGGGCCAGCCTAAAGACGGCGACACCCATGAGATAGTGGACAACTGGACGGCCTCGAACCATTACCTCACGAAGAAGAGCGGCTCATGGCAGATCATGGGAGGCGCCTCACGCTGGCATACGGTTCAGAAGGCTGACACAGCGGGTGAGAAGACCACCTACCACATAGAGTTCCATCCCTTCTACTGAATCACTTAAGTTCGGAAAAAGGGAAGCTTCTCTACAGATGCCCCGCCTTTCAGACGGGGCATCGGAACTTCAATATCTCTGTTGCCTTGGAGAGTTCGGCGTGGCTACCGAGGAGCACGAGTATATCGCCGTTAAGGATCTTGAATTCCGCCTCGGGGTTTGTCTCGGCCTTGCCTTTTCTTACGATTGCGATGATAGTTGTACCGGAATCTTTCCTGAGATTTAGGTCCTTTATGCTCTTTCCCGAGATATCGCATCCTTCGTCCACATAGAAGGTATCCATGGTAGTCGCCTCGAGTATGCTCGTAAGATTACCGAGCGTCTCTTTCTCCGCGTAAGGCGTCCTTAGCATTGCGTATCCCTCTTCGCGGACAATGTCTATTTGGTTCTGCACGATATTGGCGGGTATATTATAGTTTCTGAGAACTCTCGCGAATATCTCGACCGAGGTCTCGAACTCTTCGGGTATGACCTGGGTAGCGCCGAGCTTTTTAAGGTCTTCCATCTCCCTGACATACCGGGTCCTCACTATGATCATCGCCGCCCGGTTCATATCGCGCGCTGTTTTTACGATCCTTCTGACGGCTATGGGGTCGTCTATGGCCACAACGACCATCTTTGCCTTATCAATGGCAAGCCGGGCGAGCATTGCCGGGTAGCTCGCGTCGCCGTAGAAGGCCGGGTGCCCGGCGTCCTTGGCGTCTTTGACCCTGTCGGCGCTCATGTCGATGATCAGGTGTTCTATTGCCGTCTTCTTAAGTACTGTCGCCAGGTTCTTGCCGTTTAGCCCGTATCCTACAATGACCACGTGGTTGGAGAGCGTCGTCTTGGCGCCCCCGGGCTCCTTTGCGCCCTTGCCGTGCTTACGGCCGAAAAGGCCGCCTATTGAAAAAGCCAGACCCGGCGACCACCTGAACATGAGCGGCGTTACCGCCATGGTAACGATCGATACCGCAAGGATCGTCTGGTAGAGAGCGCCCGAGAGGAGGTCGTAACCCTGTCCCATCTTTATCAGTATGAACGAGAACTCGCCGATCTGTGCTAGGTTTATCCCGACGATGATGGAGAGGCGGAGCGGGTATCTTAAAATTTGACTTACGCCGCCAAGTATCACCGCCTTTATGACAATCACCCCGAGGGCAATTGCAATGATGGAGGGAAGGTGATGGACGAAGTAGCCGATATCGAGGAGCATGCCGATCGAGATAAAGAATAGACTGCTGAAGGTATCCCTGAAGGGAATTACGTCGGCCACTATCTGATGCGAGTACTCGCTCTCGCTTATGACGAGCCCCGCGATGAAGGCGCCAAGCGCCAGGGATAGGCCGAATAACGAACTTACAAGGGCCGTGCCCAGGCAGACCAGAACGATGGTGAGTATAAAGACCTCACGGTTACGGAGCTTTACCACCTGATAGAAGAGCCTCGGGATGATGTAGTTCGCAAGGAGTACTATTATCACCACCGCGCCCACGGCAATGCCGAGTCCCTTTGCCACGGCCATCGGTTCGATAACGCCGCGCGCGCCGAAGCTCTGGATCACTATGACCATAAAGACCACGGCGAGGTCCTGGAAGAGCAATATGGCGACGGAGAAGTTGCCGTGCCTTGAGTCGATCTCCCCTTTGTCGAGAAGTAGTTTCATTGTTATAGCCGTACTCGAAAGAGAGACTATAAAACCCAGGAGCAGGGCAACCGGAAAGGTTAGTCCAAACGCCCTTGTTAGAAGAGTCACCAGCGAAACCACAATGAGGACCTGCAGGCCGCCGCCCAGAAGCGCTTCTCTACGAATCTTGAGCATCTTTGTAATAGAAAATTCGGTCCCGATCGTGAAGAGCAGCAGGACGATGCCTATCTCGGCCAGCACCTCGACGCTGTGCATCTCGGTCACGAGCCCCAGGCTGTGGGGGCCGATCAATACGCCGGTTATGAGGAAGCCCACGATAGTCGGTAGCCCTATCCTGGTAAGCAGTATGCTTATAGGCACACTTACCGCGACCAGAATTACAATATCTTTTAGAAGGGGTATATTTTCCAAATCAGAGTGCCTCGATCATAAAGAAAAAAGACGCCGTACTGTTGTTTTTTCCAAGTGACCTATGATTATATCATAGCTGAGAAATAGGGATGTAGCAACGCATGAGGATGGGGCTGGAGATCCTGTTGCCAGGGTAACGAGGAAGCAGAGCCCTTCAGGCTTTCTTCTTCAATGCAGGCTTTTTTGCGGGTGAGGCCTTCTTTTTGACGATCTTCTTAGGAGTAGCCTTGGCAGTTGCCTTCTTAGGCGCGGCCTTTTTTACAGATTTCACCACAGCCTTCTTCTTAACGGTCTTCTTGGGGGCGGCCAAGGCCGGGGCCTTTGGCTTGCTTGCCCTTGAAGAGCTCTTCGACATATGCTTCTTTATTCTCGTGATATCATCTTCCATACTGCTTGCACTATTTTCGAGCTCTCCGATCTCTTTAACGAGTCTCTTGACCTCGGGGTTTGAAAGCGGGTTCTTCTTTGATGGTCCGTTCGCCAGGTCGTAGATTATCCCGCCGAGGTCGGCAAAGAGCTTTTCCGCGTCCTTATGGAGTATATGGGCCTTGTACTTGAGCTTTCCGGTCTTGGCGACCTCTTCACTCTTTTCAGCGGCGACCTTAGCCCCGTCTTTTACGACCGTCCATCCCTCTTCAACGGCCTTCTTAAGGTCTCTCTTTACCGTTTTCCAAAATGCCATCTTAGCCTCCCGTATATTTCAGCCAAACTCTAAGTAGCTCTTTATTTAATAAAACTTCGCTTTGAAGAGGCTTCTCTGTTTCGCAAAGCCCGTAAACCATACTGATAATATCCACCGTGGCCAAAACTGTCAAGTGCTATCAGGCGATGGTAGCGTAAATTAATATGTGTAAAATAGCGGCACGTAGTAAGCTTTGTGCTCCGGTTGCGTTACTAAGCGCGCATATAAGACCGGCTCTGCCGGCGATTTCCAAAAAGCTTTACAACCATCGAGACCATACCGTATACTCTATATATTACTTTTTCTCGAAAGGAATGTTTTCATGGCTGAGATCATAAACGGTAAGGAGATCGCAAAACAGGTCCGCGAGGAGCTAAAGCACGAGGTAGCGGAGCTCCAGGAGCGCACCGGCCTAAAGCCGGGACTAAGCGTCATACTGGTCGGGGAAGACCCGGCAAGCAAGGTATATGTCAGGAATAAGCACAAGGCATGTAAGGAGGTCGGCATAATATCTTTTGAGCATATCCTCCCGGCAGATACTACCGAGGAAGATCTCCTCTCCCTCATAGAGCAGAACAACTCCGACCCCGCTGTAAACGGCATACTCGTTCAGCTCCCTTTGCCCGATCATATGAATAAAGACCGGGTGCTTGAGGCCATAAGCCCGGCTAAGGATGTCGACGGCTTTCACCCTTATAATATAGGCAAACTCGTAACCGCCACGCCTCTCTTCGAGCCGTGCACGCCGCTTGGCATAATGACATTGATCGACTCTACTGGCATAGATATCATTGGCAAAGACGCCGTGATCGTCGGCAGGAGCAATATCGTCGGCAAGCCCATGGCCTTCATGCTCCTTAAGAGACACGCCACCGTGACGATATGCCACTCAAGGACCGCGAATTTAGCGGATAAGGTCAGAGGCGCCGATATCGTTGTAGCGGCCGTCGGGGTACTTGAGATGATCAAGGGGGACTGGATAAAAGAGGGGGCCGTTGTCATAGATGTCGGCATGAACCGGAACGCCGAGGGCAAGCTCGCAGGCGACGTGGATTTTGTTGGGGCGGAAAAACGGGCCTCGCATATCACACCCGTACCGGGCGGCGTTGGGCCAATGACCATAGCCATGCTCTTAAAAAATACCGTCATCTCGGCAAAGGCAAGCGCCGGAGAGCCAGTCTAAGAAGGTAATTATATAATATTATGATAATCACAAAGACGAAAGATATGGAAGAGATCGCCGCGAGCCTTGAGGGACTCAACAGCGTCTACCTCTTCGGCTGTAACGCCTGCGCCGAGCAGTGTAAGACCGGCGGAGCCGAAGAGATCGCCTCTATGACCAAGGCCCTTACAGAAAAGGGCTTCGATGTTACGGGCTCTTCCCTTGTTGACGAGACCTGCTACCGCCAGTCCGTGAGAAAAGAGTTTCGGCAGCATAAGGAGATAGGCGCCTCGGACGCGGTCCTCGTCCTCGCCTGCGGCGCGGGGGTGAAGAGCGTAATGGAAAGTAGTCCAGAGACACAGCCGGTCATCCCGGCGCTCGATTCCTTGTATCTCGCCAAGGTCGAGAGGGTGGGCCAGTTCTTTGAGGGCTGCTCACTCTGCGGCGAGTGCGTGCTTGCCAACACCGGGGGCATCTGTCCGCATACCGACTGCCCCAAGGGCCTCCTAAACGGCCCGTGCGGGGGTGTGGTCGACGGCAAGTGCGAAGTCGATATTAATAACGACTGCGCATGGGTAAAGATCTACGATAGGCTAAAGATACAGAACCGCCTACACCTTATGGAAGAGATTACCGCGCCCAAGGACTTTTCAGTCAAGAGCCAACCGAGAATGACACGGATCGAAAGGAAGCCGGGGAAAGACTCAGCATCCGAGAGCGTAAAGAACAAACATTAAGAAAAGCCCATTTATAGGCGCAAGCCTTTTCTTCCTGTTGGTTCAAGTTTCCAACTTGAACCTTAACGTTTCTTGGTTCAGGTTTCAAACCTGAACCGATAAGACAATTGCTTGGGTTCAAGGTAGAACCTTGAACCAACTTAAAGTATGGAGAGGATAGAGTTCCCGTAAAAGATTGGAGCGGAATGACGATTGGTGGGCATTGCCCACCCTACAAGTTTACTACAAGAGCCTTATATTATTTTAATTCTTAAATCATTTCAATCCATGAAGAAGGCCTTTATATATTCCGACTCATTCGGCGCATTCTCCTACGGAGGGGGCCACCCGATGCGCCCCGCGAGACTTAAAGCGACCTTCGATCTGATTAACTCCCTCTCGCTCCTGGACGGCCCGGATATTGAGTTAATTGAGGCGAGGACGGCGACAGACGCCGAGATACTAACATTCCATACACCCGATTACCTAAAGACCCTAAAACTTGCGGATAGCGGTATAACTCCAGACGAGGGCCCGGCCCACGCGCTTGGCCTGGGGGATAACCCTGTCTTTAAGGGGGTATTCGAGTGGAGCGCCCTCGGCTCCGGGGCCTCCATACAGGCCGCCGAGCTTGTCTGCTCGGGTAAGGCCCGTGTGGCCTTTAATATAGCTGGCGGACTGCACCATGCCATGGCCGATCACGCCTCAGGCTTTTGCTATCTTAACGACCCGGTGCTGGCTATCAATTATCTTCTCAGTCAGAATAAGCGGGTCGCCTATGTCGATATAGACGCCCATCACGGCGACGGAGTGGAAAGGGCCTTCTTTGATTCAGACCGGGTGCTCACGATCTCAATACATGAGAGCGGCCAATACCTCTTCCCGGGCACGGGCAATGCTAAAGATATCGGCATTGGCGAGGGCAGGGGCTACTCTATAAACCTCCCGCTGCCTCCAAACGCCGGGGACAAGTTATTCGTAGAGGGTTTTAGGAAAATAGTCCCGCGCTTTATAGATGCCTTTAAGCCGGACATTCTCGTTACCCAGCTCGGCGTCGACACAATGAAGAGCGACCCGATAACCCACCTGCAACTTACTACAAACGGCTTTGAGGAGATGATAAGAATCTTCAAAGGGATGGAGATTCCCTGGGTAGCGCTCGGCGGCGGGGGTTACGATCTAAGTAATGTCGCCAGAAGCTGGACGCTGGCCTGGGCCGAAATGGCCAGTAAGGATGTAGGCGACCTCCTGCCTGAAAGTATCGACAAGCTGGAATATCTTAATTCGAGAAGACTCAGGGACGAGAAGGCCGACAGGGAGGAGAGCGAAGATATAAAAGACATAGAGGAGGAACTCGGCTTTTTGATAGAGAAGGCGCTGCCGCTGGTGAAAAGTGGTTGAGACGGGGGGGGCTAGGAACCTATTGTAGAAGACCCTTCTTTATTTTCCTGGCTATCCTCGATAATGAGGAAAGCGCCGAGGATATTCAAGAGCTTCTCCCTGCTCTTTTTTGAGAGCTTGGCGAACTCCTTTAGGAGCCTGACCGCCTCGCCGCAGTTCTCATTCCACTCGGAGCAGACGAGCATGGAGCCCTTACCACCCAGGAGCCAATCCCTGCTTATTGCGTAACGACACTCCATACCCAGAAGCAAGAGACCGGACGGGCATTTCTTACCATTTTCGAGCTCAGAGAGCCATTTCCTTGATATATGGAGGCTGTTAGCGAATTCATTCTGAGAGAGACCATAGTGGCCCCTTACAGACCTTATCCTTTGACCGACCCCCTCAAGGTCGCAGACAAGCTCTTTATTATATATATCAGCACTATCTCTCTCAAACCCTGTCATTTTTCCGCCTCTATAAACCCGTGAACCGTTAGAAGACCGCTTTAAAAGCAGAACGAACGGCCCACACCTGTTCTGCTTCACCTGCTACACCCGCTCCATAACGATGAACAAACTCACATGTTTAAATAGTAAGTTTATATTCTAATGTAATCCAAGTTACAGAATTACATAATATATACTACATTATACATATAAAGACTGCATTGTCAAGGTAGTAGGGTGATTGGTGTTGCGGGTGGTGTGAATTAATTGAAACAAATTATCTAGTTATGAAAGGACGATTTCTCGGATAAGGCCCTGTCGATCTCTTCGGTTATCTCCTTTGCGGCATCTGCGGGGTTTTTAGCGTCCCTTATAGGACGCCCGACCACTATATAGTCGGCGCCGTCCGTGATCGCGCTATAGGGGGTCGCGACACGCTTCTGGTCGTCCGTACCTTCCCGGTCGGCGAGCCTTATGCCCGGCGTTACGACGATAAAGTCCTCGCCAAGGGCCTCTTTTATAGCCCGAACCTCCATGGGCGAAGATACCACGCCTTTTAAGCCGGCCTCTTTGGCGAGCCGGGCGCGCTCGAGGACAAGTGCACCAGGCTCGCTGAACCTATCCGTATCAATACCGACCTCGTTTAGATCCTCTGTTGAAAGGCTCGTCAGCACGGTTACGCCGAGCGCGATCGTAGGGCAATCCTTAAGCGATGAAAGTGCCTCCAAAGACGATCTTCCCCCGCCCACATGGACGGTCAGGAGATCGGCCCCAAGAGTCGAGGCGCTCTTAAAGGCCCCGAGCACGGTCGCCGGAATGTCGTGGAACTTTAGATCGAGAAATATGCCGCAATCAGGAGCCGCCTCTTTTATAGCGCTCACCGCTGCGGGCCCGGCACTTACAAAGAGCTCAAGGCCGACCTTAAAGAGCCCGACATGATCTTTAAGAAGGCGCGCATAGTCGAGGGCTTCGTCCAGAGCGCCGGTGTCGAGCGCGAATATTAACTTCTCTTTGGCTTTATTCATAGATAAATAGGAAGTAGTCTAATTTGCGAGCTAAGAGGCCTTTTTCTGCAGCTCCAACAGGTCGCTCTTTGTAAATACGGCCTTAAACGGGCATGAACAGGCCTTGCCTATATTCTCCCTGCCCCCCTCCTCGCGATCCACAAGAGCGAGGACCAGAACGATCTCAAGCCCAGCTTCAATGGCCCTCTCTATAGCCTTTATGGTAGAGCCACCGGTCGTAACGACGTCATCGATTATAACGACCCGCGCGCCCTCAGCGAGATTTCCCTCAAGCCAACGCATAGTGCCGTGCTTCTTGGTCTCTTTCCTTATGACAAAGGCCTCCAGGGGCTTGCCGCTCATATTGCTTACAAGGGCTGTGGCGTAGGCGATCGGGTCCGCGCCGAGCGTTAAGCCGCCCACCCCGTCGACATCCAGGTCCTTTATCATATCAAAGACGGCCCTGCCGACAAGCTCCATTCCCCCGCTGCTAAGCACGGTCTTCTTTACGTCTATATAGACATCGCTCTTGGTGCCGGAAGCGAGCTGAAAACCGACATCTGGATCAAAGCGAAAGCTCTTTTCAAAGATCATCCTCAACAACTTTTCATGCATATATAACGCTCCTTTTATGGCTGGAATCACCAAATAGCATATATCGCAGGCCCTTAAATAGTCAAGGAGTTTGTCTCTAAACGACCCCCGGCGGCTTGACTTTTCATGCGATTTTGTTACACTCTTAACGCCTCACCCGGCTTGTAACAATCCTTAATCGCTGGATGGGAAAAGGAGATAAACATGAGCAACGAGAGAACCACCTGGGCCAGGGATTTTTTTGAGACCGTCGAGCCGATAAAGCTCCTCGACCCGCTTGGAGAGATGCTCGGGGCCGTAAATAAAGGCGAGCCCTTTGTCTATAACTACTCAGACGCGGTACTTATGGCGGGCCATTCGTGCCCTGCCGTCTCCGGAGCGTTCGCCATAACGAGAAAGGCCCTTAAAGCCCTCTACAAAGACGAAACACCCGTAAGGGGCGAGATAAGGGTACTCATAAAGGGCAAGCCCGAAGAGCTTGCCTACGGCCCGCAGTCGCAGGTCATTATGCTTATCACAGGGGCGAGCGGCAAAACGGGCTTTAAGGGGCTGGGGGGACGGTTCGCAAGAAACAACAGACTCCACTTCGACCAGAACGAGACAGAGTTCAATACCTATATCTTCGCTCGCATTGATACGGGTAAGGCCGTAAAGGTTGTATATAACCCGCAGGCCCTGCCGGACGTCCCGGAACTGAACACCCTCACCCCGCTCGTCATATCCGGGGCGGCAAGCACTGAGGAGACCGAGGAGTTTCAATCGCTTTGGCAGGGCAAGGTGGAGAGCATACTCACCCAGGAGGAGAAATATCCGGGACTGATCGAGATAACCGAGCTTGAAGGATTTACCTTCCCCGAAGAATAACCGGCCCTACCCGGCCTCTTCGGGATTCAATAGACCAGAGGGGGAACCATGACGATAGGCACAACGCTTACGCAATTTCTTCTGACTGAACAGAGAAAAAACCCCCAATCCACCGGCAACTTCACCGCGCTATTTTCAGACCTCATGGTCGCGGCCAAGATAATCTCACGCGAAGTCAACAAGGCCGGGCTCATTGATATACTCGGCGCCGCAGAGTATATCAATGTCCAGGGCGAAGAGGTCCAGAAGCTAGACGAATACGCCAACGACACCCTGATCAGGACCATGGAGCACGGCGGCCACTTAAGCGGCATGGCCAGCGAAGAGATCGACGATGTAATCCCGATCTCCGATGGCCTGCCAAAAGGCGACTACCTGCTGTTATTCGACCCGCTAGACGGCTCCTCCAACATAGATGTCAATATCAGCGTCGGTACGATATTCTCCATACTCAAATGCCCGCCAAGCGACTGCAGGGGTACGCTAAATGACTTCTTAAAACCCGGCGCCGAGCAGGTCTGCGCGGGATATATAGTATATGGCTCGTCCACCATACTCGTCTACACCACCGGACACGGCGTGCACGGCTTTACACTCGACCCGAGCGTCGGCGAGTTCCTACTCTCTAACGAGGATATCCGTATACCGGAAGAGGGCAATATATACAGCATAAACGAGGCGAACGAAAGCCGCTGGCACCAGGGCACGAAAGATTATATAGAAAAGATAAAGCTCGACACAAAGCGCCAGTGGACGGGGCGTTACGTGGGCTCGCTCGTGGCGGACTTCCACAGAAACCTCTTAAAGGGCGGCGTCTTCCTCTACCCGGCCGATACAAAGAACACAAAGGGCAAACTACGCCTCCTCTACGAGGCCAACCCGCTCGCCTTCATAGTCGAACAGGCCGGAGGCAGCGCCTCGAACGGCGATAAGAGGATACTCGAGATCCAACCCGAGGAACTCCACCAGAGAACACCGCTGATTATCGGAAGCAAACTCGACGTGGAAGAGGCCGTAGCCTGCGGCCAGGGCTCGCTCATTGCCGAGGCCTGACCCCTGGCTTACACCGCCACCTTTCCAACAAAATTAAAATGAACCAAACCCCGCACACTAGAGCGCTATGGTTAGAGTACTTTACCGTCGGCTACAATATCGCCGAAGGTATCTTGAGCGTGCTCATCGGCTATCTCTCCGGCTCCATAGCGCTCGTCGGCTTCGGCTTCGACAGCGCCGTTGAATCCATATCAGGGGGCGTGCTGATATGGCGGCTCAAGAAACACAACAAAATCGACAAAGAAGAGGAAGAACGAATAGAAAAAAAGACCGTCAAGCTCGTCGGCTATAGCTTCTTTATACTCGCGGCCTACGTCCTAATAGTAGCCGTAAAAAAACTCCTCCTTCAAGAGATCCCCGAACCAACTATTGCGGGCATCATAATAGCCGCGCTCTCGCTCATCATTATGCCCGTACTCGCAAGGAAAAAACTTAAACTGGCAAAAGAGATCAATAGCACTTCACTTGCCGCCGACTCCAAACAAACTTTGATTTGCGCCTACCTCTCTTTCGCTCTGCTCATAGGCCTCGGCCTAAACTACCTCTTCGAACTCTGGTGGGCCGACCCGATAGCGGCCCTCGTCATAGTGGCGCTCATCGTAAAAGAAGGGCTCGAAACACTCAAACAAGGCAGGCTCTGTAGCTGCTAGAGCAGAGACGGATTATACTGGGGGAAACAATTTGCAGAGACGTGTAAGAGGCCGTCGCGTCCAATCAAAAACCTCTCACCGTAGAAGCCTGATACTCTCAATTAGCCCGTTATGACATACTCAGTCGTGCGTTTGGTAATGGGTTTACGAAGGATCTCAAGCGACTCATCGAAAGCAAAGTTCAGCACAAGTCTCT
>CBDVCO010000018.1:0-23383 GCA_965372515.1 uncultured bacterium
TCTATTATTATGGCAAAGAGTATCAGCACCCCGACCCCGGCGTTGGCCACAAAGCCCCTGAAAGCATTCTTCTCTGTTGGGTCTTTCTTGATCATACGGATAATAAAAACTAACACAATGAAAGCCAAGGCAAGCCCCGAAAAATAAACAGGCCCAAGCCCCGCTAAGAGTCCAAGGATAGCGAGCAGGACGACCATAAGCGCGTTAAAAGAGTAGAGCGCAATGTAGACATTCCTGCCAAGGAGTATGGCCATGCTCTTTACCCCAATGCGCCTATCGTCCTCGATATCCATCAATGCGTATATCGTATCATAGCTCATTGCCCAAAATATATTCGCTACGAATATCAGGAGGGGCAGGGGGGAAACTGTGCCCTCGACCGCGCTCCAGGCCATTACCGCGCCCCAGCCGAAGGCCACCCCCAGCACCATCTGCGGCAGGTGGCTAACGCGCTTTACAAGCGGATAGACCAGAGCAAGAGCGATACCCACAAAGCTTAAGAGGATTGTAAGGGTGTTTAACATCAATACGAGGGCAAATGCCATGAGAGAGAACACTATAAAGATAATAGCGGCCTCGCTAACCCCAAGCCTCCCGCTCGCCAGAGGCCTCTCTTTAGTCCTGGCGACAAACGGATCGAACCTGCGGTCGGCTATATCGTTTATCACGCACCCGGCGCTCCTCATAAGAAAGGCCCCAAGAGAGAATATCACCAGATGCTTAAGAGTTGGGCGCCCGTCGGAGACGATAAAGAGGCTCCATAAAGTAGGACAGAGAAGAAGCACAGTGCCGTACTGTTTGCGAAGCCTTATAATATCGGAGATGGCTTCGAGCTTAGTTGTAAAAGTAGTCAAGGTCGTCGAATTCAATTGGCCTCCGGGGAAAAATCTACAAAGGACTGACCAGGGCGGGGCTTAAAACTTCGCAGATCTCGGCCTTGATGGTCCAGCCGCCGCCGTCCTTTTTATTGGTCAACTTATACCGCCTGGCAAAGAGCCTGGTATCAGGAGGTAGGGATAGATCGGCTGAGACCTCAGGGGCGGTGACAACGCCGATCTCCAAAGCTTCCTTCAATACCGGGATCTCTCTACCCTGTAAGACCTTCCCAAGCGGCTCGGTGCCCTCTCTAAGCGCCGCGAGGAGCCAGGGCTCTATACAAGAGACCGGTATGACCAGATACGCATAGACGAGCCTCTCTCCCTTGACCATGAGCCAAACCTCGCGCTCGATAGATGGGCCGGAAGGCTCTTCACCAAGGTACGCTGCCGCCTCAGCGCTTAGCCCCGCAGTGGCACTACGCTTAACCTCAACACTTACCCTGGAGCTTGCGAGCGCCTCCAGCAGAAGCGTAAGGGAGCCGTCAGAGAGGAGTATCATCCTCTCCTTGTCGCTTAGCCCCTTAAGCGGGCCATCCTTTATCAATTGATCGACCCTATGCCATTTATCTAAAAGCGTATAAGAGAAGCTCATTTCACTATGAAAAATACCATATAGAGGCGATTTGGTCAATAAGATGGCCCTTGGCGCAAGACAAAAAAAAGAGGCATACCTCTCTTATGGTATACCTCTTTAACTCTTAAAGCGATGAAGAGATTCTATTGATGGCCCGGCTTACGGCAACCGGCCGCTACGGGGCTCAGGCCGTCGTTGCCTCATCCTTCTTCGGCTCCTCCGCGGTAGGCACCTCATCCTTCTTCTTTATCGAGGCGGCCCTGTAGAACGCGTCTATGCTGTACTTTATAGCCTCGGCGGCGTTCTTATTGGAACCGCGCAGGATCGTAAGGAGCTTGCCGACATAGATTATCTGGTCCGGGCTCATCGCGGCAATGTCAGGGGCCCTTGTATAACTGATACCCGGAACGGCCCCGTAACGCGCGGCCTCTTCGTGGAACGCGGGAAGACCGAGATCCCCCTCCGGAGGCTGATAGCCTATCTTATGGACATCTCCCTCGCCTGTCAGGAGCCAGTCCACGCTCAGTCCATAGATATTAGAGAACCTGATTACCAGATCGGTAGGCAACTCTCCACGCTTCTTATAGTTTGAAAGCGCCTGAGGTGTAACACCAAGAACCCTGGCGACTGCCGAGTCGTTCTTGAGCTTACCTGCCCAACGCATCCTTTCTATCGTATCTGAATACTTTACCCCCATCTCCTTCTCCTTTATCTAGTAGTTTATCCCAAAATTCAACCTATGTAAAGAAAGTAACTATATTTATAAAGAAAACCCCGTGATAAACAACTATCACAGGTAGTACATCCTCAACACAAGTGTGATTTAACGGGTTTAAAGTGCCGTTTTATATGGCTAAAGCGGCATCGGAAACGTAAAATAATTGTCAATAATATCGAAGGTTTGAGCCTTGTTAGAACATGAAAACTCTTGAAAAACTTGCCACGGATGATTTAGCCAGGACTTAATAGATTCTCAAAAAGAGCCTATTATTTAAAATGTAACCTAATACTCCATGAAATAAGTAGAATAGAGCTACGTTATAGCGTCTATATATCTTTTAGTATATGGTCTTTTATTCCTGCTGTCAACATATAACGGTAGTAATTTATAAAATATCAGCAGGAGTATGCATCTCTTCCCCCGGATTATATATAATATTACATTAATATTACATTAGCCGGCTTAATTTAATCTTGACTGGTTATTATTCTCTCTTCTCTACAAGTAAAAGCGAGGAACACTTCATCGCCATTTGGTAATATATATAAACGAGCACGAAAGAAATAACCCATATCATCACTGGATAATTTAATCAGCTTTTGATATATATGATAAAGAATTATACGGTAAAGGCAGTTCCATATCGAAGAACTCTATCTAAAAAAACGACTTTAACCATTCAAAAAGAAACGATGCCGAACCAGGAGCTCCTCAAGAAAAGATACTTCAAAGAACGTATGCGACGGCTCGTTAAGCTTAGCTACCTTAAGATCCTTCGCATAGACGACTCCACTGAAAAGATCGCCCGCGGCGCCGCGCTCGGCGCTTTCATCGGGCTTATGCCGACACTTGGCGTCGGATTCATACTCTGCCTCATAGGCTCCTTTCTCCTGAAAGTAAATAAGGCCGCATCCATTATCGCGAGCTTCGTAATGAACCCGTTTACAGCGCCTCTGGTATGGTCCGGCAGCGTATCTATCGGGAAATTTATCTTCTGGCGCGAGAGGGCCTCGGAGGTCTTCTACGGCTCCGGCCAGGAAGCGCTAACAAAAGAGATAGGCCATAATATCCCGCTCGCATTCGTAACCGGCAATACCATCATCGCCGGTATCGGCGCGGCTATAGTCTATATAATTGTAAAGAACGGTGTCATACGGCAAAGGGCAAGAAAGGCGGCCCGCAAGCTCAAGGCTAAAGAAGAAAGGGCCCGGATAGAGCCAAGTCTTTAAGGTTTTCTAAAAAATATCCTGTAGAAACAGAAAGAAGCCAGCAGAGAGACGGCGCCCCAGGAACATATCAGGAATATCCATCCGTTAATGCTCATCAGTCCCCCCTTTCGTTACCTTCAAGACGCGAGAGACCGCATAGCAAAAACCTGCAAGCAGAACTAGAAGGAAGAGACGCGTCACCCAGAGCTCTATGCCCTTCTTTCCAAGTACCACGGGAAGCTGCTGATAACCCCAGACCACGAGTATGATCAGCAAAAGCACCGGCGTTACGTACTTCATAAGGTAGAAGAACGCCCTCGGTATGCGTATATGAGCCCCCCTTGTTATCTCGGCCCATGCCTTTTCCGCACCGTATATCCAGAAGAATATCACCATCTCGAAGAAGGCCAGTACCACGATGCCGAGCGTGCCCGCCCAGAAATCCATCTCATCGAGGCTGCCCTTAAGAAATATTGGAAATAGTGCGGCAACAAAGAGTATCAGGCCGAATACTACGACCGACTTTTTCCTCGTCCACTTAAACTCGTCCTCAAAGAAAGCAAGGGCCGGTTGCGACAGCGCCACAACGGAAGTAAGCCCGGCTATAAAGAGCAGCAGGAACCAGAGAAAGCCGAAGAAAGCGCCGTACGCCATGTGGGTGAATATCGCCGGCATGCTTATAAAACCGAGTTTAAAGGCCCCCTCTCCGGCTATGATCCCCGCGCCGTCCACCCCGAAGAATATAACCGCGCTTACTATGGCGATGGTGGAGCCGAAGACCACTTCGGCAAACTCATTTAGGCTCGAGGTGGAAAGGCCGTCGAGCGCGATATCCTCATTGGGTTTTACATAGCTTGCATAGGTTAGTATCGCGCCGAAGCCGAGCGAGAGCGTGAAGAAAACCTGTCCGGCGGCCGCAAGCCATACCTTTGCGCTATAGAGTCCGGAGAAATCCGGCTCCCACAAAAAGGCGAGCGCGTTTGAGACGGTCATGCCAGCGTCGGTCGGGCTCTTTAAGGTAAGCACCCTTACAAAGAGAATGGCTGCTAGGATAAAGAGCGTCGGTATGGCGATCTTGTTTAGCTTCTCAATGCCACCGGAGATCCCCTTTGAAAGTATGAACATTCCAAGCCCAAGCGTGATGATAAAGAAGAGGTAAGCCAGAGGGTTGGGGTTTAATATCAATGCATCGGAGGAGGCCCCGATAAAATTATATAGATAGTCCTGATACGGCGCCAGATACTCGACCGGGGTGGCGGCGTTCACAATGGTATCAGGGCTTGGATAGAGCCCGAAGAGAGAGGATAGGCTAAAGGCCAGGGTCCATGAACATATATAGATGTAGTATATTAATATGACGACAGGGAGGAGAATTCCGAGGACCCCGATATACTTTGCCACGGGATGCTTCCACAGCGATTGGAAGATGCCGGGGGCTGTCCCGTGGCCGATCGTTCCGCCGTACCTGCCAAGCCCCCACTCCACCCACATGAGCGGAATACCGAGCACTATAAAACAGATAAAGTACGGTATCATGAAGGCGCCGCCGCCGTTCTCGGCGGCCTGTACCGGAAACCTCAGGAAATTACCGAGACCGATGGCGTTTCCGCTCATGGCGAGGATCAGCCCGATCCTTGAACCCCATTGCTCGCGCCCATTTGCGTTGGAAGTGTAATCAGCTCCCATAGTCAAATTTATACATCAATTTATACCCCTGTGTCAAACCCGTAAAAACGCGCCCAGCTTCAATCCTTTAACACCAGTTCAGAGGCCGAAAGGCCAAACCTCTTAAACCACGCCCTTATCTCTTTAGCGCCGGCAACGGTGTACTTCTTAACACCCCTCCTCTTGGAAAGAAGGGCCGGGAGAGTGAAGATAAGACCGGTATAAACCTTTATAATTATTGAAAAAAGCTTCATTGCCGAGAAGTCCTCGACAAACCTGCCGCCGGCCCCGCGCCGCGAAAGAAGGCCGTAGACCTGAACGAGGAACCTCCACATGATATAAAACGGCAGGATAAGAACCCGCCGGAGAGGGAGACACTTTATAGCGACCCATATATGGTTCCTCTCTACCAGATAGGCCTTGAAAGGCGTGTACTCGCCGCCGGTTCCGGAGTAGTGGTGATAGACTACCCCACCGGGCACGCTAAGCGCGGTGAAGCCCGCGAGCCTTGCCCTTAGCCCCAGGTCCGTATCCTCGCAATAGGCGAAGAAATCCTCGTCAAAGAGGCCTATCTTGTCGAGCATGCTCTTTCTATAGAGCGCCGCGCACGCGCTAGGGAAAAAGACCTCTTCCTCCCTGTCATACTGGCCGCTATCGATCTCAAGCCGCCCCCTGCCCTTTGCGAGACAGTCGCCGTAGACCAAGAGCCCCCCGACAGAGTCTATCTCATCGCGCTTGCTCATGGAGAGAATCTTCGGGGCCCACATGCCGACATCCGGGGAAGAGGCTACGGCACTGGCCACGAGGCTCTCTAAAAAACCGGCCGCAAGCTCGGTATCGTTATTTAGCGTTAAAATGAACTCGCCCGTCGCCTGCTCGATAGCGCGGTTATTTCCGGCGGCGAAGCCCAGGTTGGTCGGGTACTCAAGCAATACGGCTTCAGGGAACCCCTCTTTAATGAGCGCGATCGAGCCGTCTTTTGAGCCGTTATCGACTACGATCACCTCAAGAGCCGGGTAGCCCTGCGCATAGACAGAGTCAAGACAGGCCTTGAGGAACCTTTCCCCGTTCCAGTTCACTATGACTATTGAAATAAGCGGAGTGGTCAAAATACAGACCTCAAAATAGAATAAGAAAATCCTTGGTTACGCCCCTCGGGCGAACTCTTCGTAGATAGCTTCATACTCCCTGACGACGCGCTTCCACGCGAGCTTTTCCCTTATAAACTCCTGACCCTTACGGACCTTTACTTCTGCCCCGGCCCTATCATCTAAAACCTCGGCTATCTTTTCGCTTAACCCGCCCGCGTCGTTATATTTAACAGTATAGCCGATATCTTCAGCGCCTATGATCTCACCGCACCCGCAGTCGTCGGTCACAATTACAGGCGCGCCGCACATAAGGGCCTCGAACGGCACGAGGCCGAATATCTCGTGAATTGCCGGGTAGACAAGCACGTCGGCGTCTGCGTAAGCGGAGAGCTTTTCATCGTCCACAAGGAGGCCCGTAAAGAGTACGCTCCCCGCAAGGCCCTCCTCTTCTATGATACCCTCCACCTTCTCTTTAAAGCCCATATCATTACCCGCAAGTACGAGCACGGCGTTCGGCCTCTTAAGCTTTGCAAAGGCCCTTACGAGAAAGTCTATACCCTTTCTAGGCGTCATCTTGCCGAGAAACAGCACGATCTCCTTATCACCGAGGGCGTACTTCTCTCTAAACGCGCCGCTCTTTGGGAGCTCTTCGTAAGCATCGACATCTATACCGTTATAGACAGTCCTCACTCTACTCTTGTCTACGCCGAACTCTGCGTATTGAGCGACCTCGTTTTTGCTAACCGCGACAAAACCAGCCGCGTCCCTGAGGACCTTCTCACCGAAGAGCTTGTCGAATACGGCCTTCGCCGCAATCCTCCTCTCGATCCTAACGATCGTGCCGTGGCCCGAGAGGATATAGGGCTTACCAAACTTCTTGGCGTAGTGGCGAACGATATTATTCAGGAAATGCCTGTGGCCGTGCAAATGGATGATATCGAAACCCCCGAGGGTCTCCTTCACCTTTCCACGCATACCTTCAGGCAGATATATCTGGAGATCGTGGGCAAGTTTATTGGAAAAATTCTTAAAATAGCTGACCTTTATGCCGTCGATCACTGCGTCGAGCCCGGCGTGAGAGTATCTCGAATCCTTATCCAGCACATCGGTCGTATAGACCGATACGTCGTGCCCTACTGCGACAAGCTCCCTTGAAAGCTCGTAGACCACCCTGGGTATTCCACCATAGGCCCACGCGGGATAGAAGTACGGGACCACCTGAAGAATTTTGAGCGCTCTTTTGGGCATACCTTTAGTAAACTCTGTCTAAGCGAAAAGTTGCGGGATTATCTCTTGTGACTTCGCAGATATTAGTTGGGCGGGCCTTCTCTTTACGATTATTCACATATCGAAGTTATCATTATAAGTCAATAATGTCAAGGGGTTAGTCCATCACCACGCCCCCGGCAGAGATTGTTTTTCTCTACATATCGGGCTTTAGAGCAAATACTCGTGCAAATACGAAAAAAATCTTTGACATTCTCGGGCCTTTTGGTAATAATTCAGTGCATAATGAAACTTAACAACACGTTCTTTTTTTTGATTTTCCCTCAGAACCATACGGGTCTATCAATTGCTTAAGAGGACCCCCCTTTATAATACCCACCTTTCACTTGGGGCTACTATTGTTGACTTTGCGGGCTTTGAAATGCCTGTGAAGTACAGCTCTCTTGTAGAGGAACACCTTGCGGTAAGGAAAAATTGCGGCATCTTTGACGTAAGCCATATGGGGGAGATTGAGCTAAGGGGCCCAAAAGCCTTCTTCGCGGCTCAATGGCTTACTACCAACAATATCGGGCGCATCGGGGATTCCCAGGCCCAATACTCGCTTCTATGCCGCCCCGACGGTGGGATAATAGATGATATCATCGTATACAGGCTCAAAGAGGACCACTTTCTCCTCGTGGTAAACGCCGTAAATACTGAGAAGGTATTCGAGTGGTTAAAGGATAATACCAAAGATAACGTAACAGTTGAGAATACAAGCGATTCTACGGCCCAGATAGCCCTTCAGGGGCCTCTGGCCGTAAAGGCCCTGTCAAGCGTCTCGGACTTTAACGCAGAGCGCCTAAGACCCTTTCACCTTCTCCCGGGAAAGGTATGCGGCATAAATATGGCGATATCGAGGACAGGCTATACCGGAGAGGACGGCTTTGAGATGTATCTAAACCCTCAGTACGCAAGCGAAATATTCGAGGGTCTGCTAGACGGCGCAAAGACGCTTGGCATAAAGCCCGTCGGCCTTGGCGCGAGAGATACGCTTCGGCTCGAGATGGGCTACCCGCTCTACGGCGCGGAGCTGACAGATGATACAACCCCTGTAGAGGCCGGGCTCAAAAGGTTTATCAATCTGAATAGAGAGGACTTTATAGGCAAAGAGGCCTTGCTTAAGCAGATCGAAGAAGGGGTCGAGAAGAGACTCGTCGGTTTCGAGATGGCGGAAAAGGGCATCGCAAGGGGCGGTTACAGGATAATGGCCCAGGACAAAAAGGACGAAGAGATTGGCATTGTAACGAGCGGGACCCACTCGCCTACACTCTCTCGCGCCATAGGCATGGGCTATGTCCTGAGCGAACATAGCGAGGCCGGAACTGAAATATCAATAGAGATTAGGGGAGAGCTCAAGAAGGCTATCATAACAAAAAGGCCTTTCTACAAAAGAGAGAAACTTGGCTAACTGAAATTTTTCACTATAAATAACAACATGAAAGGAGAAATATCATGAACCTGCCCGAGGACCTTAAATACACAAAGGAGCACGAGTGGATTACGACAGAGGGCAATATCCTAACGATCGGCATTACCGACTATGCCCAGGATTCACTCGGCGATATCGTCTATCTTGAACTCCCGGAAGAGGGTGGAACGGTCGCAAAGGACGACACCTTCGGTGTCGTTGAATCGGTCAAGGCGGTGAGCGACCTCTACAGCCCCGCGACCGGAGAGGTGGTAGAAGTGAACGACGCGCTCGTCGACAGCCCTGAGGTAATAAACGACGACCCGTACGGCGAGGCGTGGATGATCAAGGTTCAAGTTGACGGCCCGGGCGCCATAACCGACACAATGACCGCCGAAGAGTACAAGAAATATGTAGAGGAAGAGCAATAGACATTGGCATACCTACCGCACACAGAAAAAGACCTCATGAAGATGCTAAAGGGCCTCGGGCCGAAGTATCTTGAGGAGCTAAGAGAACTGATCCCCGAGGGGCTACGCTCCAGAGAACCGCTTAATATCCCCGACGGCCTTTCGGAACAAGAGGTAAAGGGGCTGCTCTCAGAAATTGCCCAAGAGAACTCGACCACAGAGGAGTTCTCTTCTTTTCTCGGCGCCGGGGCATATAACCACTACATTCCAAGCGTCGTGGACCATCTCTCGGGGCTCGCCGGATTTTATACCGCCTATACGCCTTACCAGCCGGAGATCAGCCAGGGCACGCTCCAGGCCATATTCGAATACCAGACACTTATATGCCAGCTGACCGGCATGGATGTCAGTAACGCCTCGCTCTATGACGGAGCCAGCGCCACGGCAGAGGCAATACTCATGGCCAGGCGCGTCAAGAAGAAGGCCAAAGGAGACACGGTCTTCGTAAGCCGGGCGCTACACCCTGAGTACAGAGAAACCCTTCGGACCTATCTCGCGGACACCGGATGCGAGATAGTCGAGCTGCCCTTCTCGATCGAGAGGGGCGAGACAGAGCTTGGCTTGATAGAAGAGCTCGCAAAGGGTGAAGAGGCGGCGTGTCTCGTTATGCAGAGCCCGAACTTCTTCGGCGTGATAGAGGGCATCGGCACGGCGTCTGAAGCGATAAAAAAGAGAAACGGTCTTCTAATAGCGGTCGTAACAGAGCCGCTAAGCATGGCGCTCATAAAACCCCCCGGCGAACTCGGAGCCGACATAATCGTCGGAGAGGGCCAGGGGCTTGGAAACTACCTGAACTTCGGCGGGCCTTATCTCGGCTTTATGGCCTGCAAGAACGAGTTTCTCAGGCAGATGCCGGGAAGGATCATCGGAGAGGCCAAAGACGCTAAAGGAAATAGAAGGTTCTGCATGACACTCGCCACGCGCGAGCAGCATATAAGACGCGAGAAGGCCACCTCGAACATATGTACGAACCAGGGCCTTACGGCGCTTAGAGCGGCTATATATATGACGACGCTCGGGCGAAAGGCGCTTAAGAACCTCGCGCTCCTGAATTATTCCAAGGCCAGGTATCTAAAGAAACGGCTTGCCACAAAATTTGTCAAACCGGTCTTTGTTCCCCATAGCTTCAACGAATTTACCATCAAGGTCAAGGACGACTACCCGCTTGGGCCGATCCTCGAAACTCTCCTGGAGAAAAAGATAATCGCGGGACTTGAACTAGAACGGTTCTACCCGGAACTGAAACAGCACCTTCTCGTCTCAACAACCGAGATGAACACCCGTGAAGAGATGGACATTTACGCCGACACCCTTAAGGACATACTAAAAGACGCATTCTACGATAAGATGCAGAAAAAATAGCGGATTATATTCCTATGGATAATAAATTAATATTTGAAAAGACCACTATAGACAGGCAGGGCCTACGGCCGCCAAAGCCTGACGTCCCGCTCGAGGACCCGAGGAAGGGCCTGCCGCAGACCCTTCTAAGAGATGACATCGAGTATTTCCCGGAGCTCTCGGAGCTTGAGGTGGTGCGCCACTTCACGGGCCTAGCCGGCCTGAACTTCAGCGTGGAGACGGGTTTTTACCCGCTCGGCTCATGCACAATGAAATATAACCCCAGGGTGAATGAGGATACCGCTTCGCTTCCTGGCTTTACCATGCTCCATCCCTATCAGCCGGGTGCCCACACGCAGGGGGCGCTGAGAGTGATCTATGAGCTAGAGGTCCTCTTAAAGGAGATCACCGGGATGGATGCGGTCTCACTTCAGCCAGCCGCCGGCGCTCAGGGGGAGCTCGCCGGAATGCTCATGATAGCCCAGTGGTTTAAGGACAAAGGTGAGGCGCGCCACAAGGTGATCATCCCTGACACGGCGCACGGCACAAACCCGGCGAGCTGTAACCTCGCGGGTTTTAAAGCAGTACCTGTAAAGAGCGACAGATTTGGGATTCTCGAGGCCGGGGATATTGAAAAGCTCATGGACGAGGATACCGCCGCGGTGATGATAACGAACCCGAATACGCTCGGGCTATTCGAGAATAATATCCAGGAGATCGCAGAGGCCGTACACAAAAAAGGCGGCTTTGTATATCTCGACGGCGCCAACCTGAACGCAATCATGGGGCTCGCCAAGCTCTCCGACATGGGCGTGGACCTTGTACAGATGAATCTCCATAAGACATTTTCCACACCGCACGGCGGAGGAGGTCCGGGTAGCGGCCCGCTCGCCGTGACCAAAGCTCTCGAACCATACCTGCCCGTGCCGAGAATAGAAAAGAACGAGGATGGGTTTTCTCTTGTTTACGGCGCGGAAAAATCTATCGGCAGGCTTAAGGCATTCTACGGCCACTTCGCTATCATGGTCCGGGCCTACACCTACATACGCCGTCTTGGTAGAGAAGGGCTAAAGGAAGTAAGTGAAGCGGCAATTCTTAGCGCCAATTATATAAAGGAAGAGCTGAAAGATATATATGACCTGCCCTTTGATGTCCCGTGCATGCATGAGTGCGTATTTACCGATAAGCTACAGGCCAAGCACGGTGTCACCACAATGGATATCGCAAAGAGGCTCATAGACTACGGCTTCCACCCGCCGACCATATACTTCCCGCTCATCGTAAGTGGAGCGCTCATGGTAGAGCCGACCGAGACGGAGAGCCTGGAGACCATCGATTCCTTTATCTCCGCGATGCGCTCTATCGCCAAAGAGGCCGAAGAAACGCCCGAGCTTGTAAAGAGCGCGCCGAATAATTCGGGCTGGGGAAGGATCGACGAGGTCGGGGCCGCGAGAGACCCTAAACTAAGATGGACACCGCCCGAAGAGGTCCCGGACTAAGACCCTCCCCCATCCAACACGACCTGTTGTGGAAATACAGCGCAGAGTGCAATGCTGACCTTTGCAATACCGCAACGTGTAAGTAAGGATTGTAATTCCTGCCGGAATATTGTATCTTTCTGCTAAGAAGATCTATTGATAATACCCGTCCCTGCACGAGACTGTAATATTTGATCAAAACCAAGTTCCGGAGACATCTTGCAGTCGAACCGACCCAAGCATAGAGACTTCATGCCGCCAAAGATCTAACATGGTCGAAATTCCAAACATAAAATCAGATAAGTTACGCGCCTTAATATACTATACAGCGATCATCATCCTACTCTACGCGCCGGTGGTTTTGACCGGTAAGAGCCTCCAACCCCCGCTCTACCAGCCGCACGGCGTAATGGAAGGGTTTCCCTACGAATACGAAGGCAGAACACCCGTAAACAGCTTTAATGTCGATCTCGCCACCCCGAGCTACTACGAGTGGCCTGTAAATAGCCTTGTCGGAGATATTTACGCCTCGGCCGCCCTGCCGCTCTGGAATCCCTACCAGGGGGCAGGTACCCCGCTTGCCGCGGACTACAGCACACGAGCCTTTTTCCCATACCAGATACTGGAAGACTTAAGCCCGGTTTGGACATGGGACTTCTTTCTCCTCGGGAGACTTCTGATAGCGGGCTTCTTCTCCTTTCTCTTCCTTTCCCTCCTTGGCCTCTCCTTCCAATCGGCCTTTATAGGGGGACTCTTCTTCGCCTTCTCCGGCACTTTTGTCTGGTTTATAAACCTCGAACAGATGGCTAACGTCTCGATGATGATACCGGTACTCCTTTATTCTACAGAGCGCCTTATCCAGAAGGTAGCGAAAGGCTCTATACCCATCGTGGCCGTGAGCGTAGCCATGGTCATAACCGGCGGGCAGCCCGAAATTGCCCTCTACGTCTTATTTCTCGCAAGCTCATACGCCATCTTCAGGATCATTGGCCGCCGAAAAGAGAGAGACCCCATTAAGACGACTATCTTTCTTGTGGCGGCGCTCGCCATAGGGCTCGCCCTCTCGGCCCCTCTCATCCTACCCTTTATGGAATTTATGGACCTGGGCTACACCATGCACAAAAAAGGGATCGGTATCGGCACCCAGTACATAAGCAATTTAAAAATGATCTTCAACGTGCTCGTCCCCGGGGCCTCTGTTATACCGACACATCCCGACCTCATCCCCGAGGCGCTGGCGAGCTTTACCGGAGCCGGGGGCGAGAAGGAGTATTTTCGTATCTTCGCGACCAAGGGGCTCTGGGACTCCGTCGGCGGCTTTACCGGAATACTCGCCCCCTTTATTGCCATAACCGCCCTTCTTACCATGCTTGCCTCGAAAGGAAGAGATAAGCATCCTCACCTCTCCCCGCTAATATTTTTTCTCGCCTTCGGTCTCTCCATACTCCTCAAAAACTTCGGAATATGGCCGTTCGTCTTACTGGGAAAGCTGCCGATGTTCGAGCTCGTCTGGGGGCCAAGATGGTCGGCTCCCACCTGGGTATTCTCTATTACCATGGCCGGCGCGTTCGGCCTGGAGACCTTAAAGCGTCTCTATGAATCCTCGGCCAATGGTGAACAAAAAACCCGCTACAAGCCTGGCATCATCGTGCCGGTTATATTGCTCGCACTATCGGCCGCCTACATAATTATCCAGTTGCCCGGTGTTTTTTTGCTGAGCGCAAACGCCGCCAAACATTTTTCACCCGAGATAGCGCCTTACATTACACCTTCGATACTCGCAAGTAACATCGTAATGATCGTGGTCCTCTTTTGCGCTTTTATCCTGGCCTTCACAGGGCGCGCCTCATCGGGAAAGGCTCTTGCTTACGGCTTCATAGCCCTTGCCATTGCCGAGCTATGGTGGTCTGTGCCCCGCGGCTACGACTTTCAAACGCTCTCACAAAAGCCTCTCGTCTTCGCGCTGATGCTCCCCGCTACCTTCCTCTTCTATCGGGGACGCTTCAAATGGGGGACGGCATTTATTGCTCTCTTCCTTATCTCATTTCTAATTCTCGACTGGAGCGCGGCAAGGGGCTTGCCAATACGAAGCGATCCCTTCAACCGTCCACCGCACGTTGAGTTTCTAAAAGCACAAGAGGGCCACTACCGTATTATGGGTACCGAGGGCGCCTGGTATCCTAACTACGCCTCGACCGCGGCCCTACACGACATAAGACACATAAACGCCATGATAATACCGAACTTCAGAGAGTACAGAAAAAAGTACCTGGAAATCAGGCTCCCGAACGAGGCGAAGAACGAAAACTTTCTCTGGTTTACCGGACGTCCGGAGCGCGTGGTGGTCGCCTACAATCCAGATATCGGTAATCACTACCGGGTTGAGAAGAGCGATGTATTTACAAACATAAAAGAAAGGTCTCACTACTATTCGCTCCTCTCCGTAAAGTATATAATCGCGCCAAAGGGGCGCGGCGTCACGGCACTCAACATGCCGATTATATACGACAAGGAGGTAGTGATTTACGAAAACCGCTCGGCGCTCCCGAGGGCCTTTGTAAGTTACGGCTTCAAACTCTATTCCGGAGCTGATGAGGCAAGGCTCATGGGCTCGGACAAGTTGGTAGCCCTCGTAACCGATCCGCCCGCGGGGTTCACCTCAAAAGAAGAGGACCGTTCGGAGGCGGCGCTGATAAAGGAAGAAGGGCCGAACAAGGTAATCGTAGAGGCGAGACTTAAGCGGCCCGGAATTCTAGTACTAACAGATACATTCTACCCTGGATGGAAGGCCAGTGTGGATGGGGTGGATAAAGATATTTACCTGGCAAACGGAATTGTAAGGGGGGTATTCCTGGACGAAGGCACCCATACCATCGTCTTCCGCTACATGCCCGCCTCCTTTAAACGAGGCCTCACCCTCTTCGCCGCGGCCTTCTTTATATCGATACTACTCTTGCTTCCGCTTAAAAGACGTAGCCAGGCCTCGCAAGAGCGTCATAAGAAATAACCGCTCTACGCCCACCCTCCCCCCCTTGATACGACCTTTTCCGGAAGCCCGCAACAGAGTGTAACTCCGGTTTTTAAATTTGTAGAAGATGATAAAATGTTGTATATTTATTTAGCCAATCAACAAGGCCCGGCGTGCTCTACCCTGTTGGCCAAAAACCGATCATGACAAAGACCGACCAGAGCCGTAGCGGGTTTATTTAAGTTTTTTATACGCAACACTGGAACAAAACAATATATAAGAGCCGCTCTTTATGGATATTTCGAGACCTAGAATACTCAAATCCCTGCATATCTTCATGCTGGTCAACCTCGCTATCGCGCCTCTATACGAATTGACGGCAAAATACGCTGACTTTTTCGTGGCGCACGACTCAAGGGCCCTGGATTTATTTCTGCTGGTCTTCATACTTTCTATTCTAGTGCCCGGTATTGTCGTCATTCTCTTAAATTTCGCAAGGCTCATATCTTCAACGCTTGAGGAAATCCTCCACACCGTAACCGTCGGCTTCCTCCTCTTAATAATAGCGCTTCCGTTAGGAAAGAAGGTTATTGGGGAGGCGCTTTCAAGTCCGGACCTTTTTATTATATCGGCGGCCATTGTCTTCGCCACTCTCCTTACCGCTCTTTACGTGCGCTCCAAAATCTTTAGAACAATTCTCGGGTATACATCTCCAATGATAATCGTCATACCGATCCTCTTCCTCTTCTTTTCACCGATCCGGAGTATTATATTCTCCAACACCTTGAAGGATCCAGTAGCGATAGAGGCAGATGAATTCAAGGGGGAGATTCCAATAGTCATGGTGATACTGGACGAGTTGCCCCTGATATCATTATTGGACAAAGGCGGCCTCATAGACAGCGAACATTTTCCCAACTTCTCTGAGCTCGCAAATAATTCGCACTGGTTCAGGAATGCCACCACCGTCTCCGCTACAACAAATTATTCCGTGCCGGCCATACTAAGCGGTAAGTTTCCTGACGGGGAGATACGCCTGCCTAATCTGAATGATTATCCCGAAACCCTCTTGACTCTGCTTCAGGGGAACTATGATTTCAACGTACTTGAGTGCTGCACGCAGCTAAGTCCAGTAGAGTCCGAAACGTCTCTTAAAGGCGGCTTCACGAAGCGCTTCTCACTCTTAACTTCGGACCTTTATCTAATATATCTCCACATACTGGCCCCACCCGGGCTCTCCAACAAGCTTACGCCAATAAATCTGACCTGGGAAGGTTTTGCGCCCACAGAGGACAAGGGTGAGGAGGCAACAAAGAAATCTCTGGAGCATTTATTTCAACTCCCTCACTTCATCAATACCCTATCAGGCTTTAATGGCAGGACCCTAAATCTCATCCACACCGTCTTTCCCCACTATCCATGGACCTTTTATCCGTCCGGGGTGACCTACGGAGGATACGGTACAGGCGTTATTGGCATTATCGGCCTTGACAAGAACCAGTGGTGGACAGACGATGAGTGGCCTGTTATACAGGCTTATCAACACCATCTCCTGCAAGTAGCATACGCGGATAAGTTGATCGGCAGGCTAATGAAGAAACTCAAGGACGAAGGACTCTATGAGAAATCTCTTATAGTTGTTGTCGCCGATCACGGCGCAAGCTTCAGACCCGGCGATCATTTCAGATCGCTTACAAAAACAAACTATATGGATATCATGACGGTCCCGCTCTTCATCAAAGAACCCTTTCAGAAGAAGGGACAAATAAACGACCGTAATGTTGAGACTATAGATATACTCCCCACTATCGCCGATGTTTTAGGTGTTCGCATACCCTGGTCAACGAATGGAGATTCGATGCTCGACCCTTCCATACCCGAAAGAGAGACGAAGGTCATATTCAACGGCGCATGGGTTGAAGGCGAGTTTTATAAACCATATCTTTTCGCTTTAGAGAATTTTACGCCTTACGACGCCCGGGGGGAAAGGTTTACTCTCTTCGCTGATGGATTTTATAAGTTTGGAATGGACAAAGAACTTCTTGGCCGCCAGGTGTCGGAGTTCCCGGGTGGCGGGACCTCGAAATTCAGGATAGACAAGAGCTCAAAGGACCTTCAAACTGAAGCTGGTTCTGAACA
Source organism: uncultured bacterium (assembly GCA_965372515.1). Taxonomy (GTDB): domain Bacteria; phylum Desulfobacterota; class GWC2-55-46; order GWC2-55-46; family JAJCZF01; genus CBDVCO01. The sequence continues at coordinate 17,211 of CBDVCO010000018.1, forward strand.
AGGGCACCTGGCTCTCGGCCTGATAGCGGGTCGCGTGCTCAACACAGAGGGACGAAGCGAGCCCGTAAGGCTTGCGGCTTCAATAAACGGCAAGATCGAGGCGATAACAAGAACGCTCGAACCTGAAGGCGACGTGGCCGGCTTCTCCTTTCTTATCCCTGAGGAGGCATTTGGTCAAGAGGCCGCCAGGGTAGAGATATTTGAGATTAGCGGTACTGATGAAAACGTCGTATTAAGGAGAACCGCCAATACGACCTACGTTTTAAGAAAAGAAGGCACAAGAGAGGTCATAGCAGTCAATGATGAGTCCCTGGGCTTGATCAGGCGAATACCCGTCGACCATAACGCCATGCTCGGACGCGTTGAAGATATAACTATTGAGGACGGCGGCGTACAGGTAGAATTCACCGGCTGGGCCGCAGATACGATTAGAAAAGAACTACCCGGAGAGATCCTGGTATTCGTCAAGGGAAAATATCTAAGCTCGGCCGTAACAAAATACAAAAGTCCGAAAGAGAGCGAGTTTCGAGGCGCCCCTGAAAAGAGCGGATTTAACTTCTCGATCCCAATACAGGTCATTAATAGCCCCGGCACCAGTTTGGCCGATATTCGCATATTTGCCGTCTCCAGGAACGACAAGGCAATTGAACTGAATTATTTCTACACCAATAGAGCAAGCCGATTAAGGATAGAAAGAACGCCCTCGGGCAATGAAGTAATAGCCATTTCCCCAGGCGAGCGCATACCCGTTACAAAAGGCGCCCTCAAAGGGGAGATTACATCCATGGATGATTCAGGAGAGACGATCACCCTGTCGGGCTGGGCAATAGACATGGAGAACGGGCTCTACCCGGAAGTAATCCTGCTCTTTGTAGACGGAAAACTTATAAGCAAGGTCAAGACGAGTTATTACGGACCGGGAGAGGCCGGCGCTCAGGCCGGCATAAAGGGTCCTATCAAGTCAGGATTCATCTTCAAAATACCAAAGGAACTCTTGCCCACCACTCAGGATATACGCATCTTCGCCTTCTCAAGAAGCGGCGCAACATCTGAACTCGAATACCTTGAGACAGAAAGATAACGCGATAATATCATACGGATATCTAAAGGAACTCGACGATCTCTTTAAGGCAAGAAATATTTTGACAGAGCTTGCTAGAAAAGATATAGTACATCCTCAACTACACCACCAAACCGTCTACTACAGGCTTCAATATTTCAATGGGAAATACGTCAACCACCGATAGTTATTCCTAAGAACTCCCATAAAGTTTTAATAAATTAGCTCTAACACATCTTCTAGAAAGAACCATTAGCTTTTCAGCTTAATGAAGATCAAAACCATTTAACGGTGGCATAAGGTTTAGTAGCTCAATTAGCCATCGGCAAGGAGGTAGGTATATGAAGAGGTTTTTGATATTCAATCTTTCTATTTGCTTGTTAGTGGCCATGACAAGCATTGCTATGTCGGGTGATCTGCCAACCCCTGAAAAGCTTAACAAGGGGAAGGTCATCTCTGTGGAAGAAGCAAAGGCCTTTTTTGACGGGAAAGCCACACTCTTTTTCGATGTAAGAAGTCCCATTAATTACGGAAGGGGGCACATTCCCGCAGCTATTTCGTTCCCCTATAAAGGTAATCTGGTAAAATCCAATGACTTCGACCCCCCAAAAACCAGCATTGACATCTCCCGACTGCCTGCGGACAAAGATGAGCTGGTAGTTTTTTATAGTCATGGCCCGACAGGCTGGAAGTCATATTTTGCAGCGACCATAGCAATAAAGATGGGTCACAAAAATGTCAGGTGGCTAAGAGAAGGTTTTTCAGGGTGGGAGGAAAAGGGACATCCGGTGCAACTCGGCAAGCCGTAGGGTTACAGGTAAGGAGCCGCGGCGTTTAAGTACCATAATATGGATCACAGCCCAATTATACCAATATGAATATTAAGAGAAAACTTATATTCTCAACCGCCCTGTCACTGCTCTTGTTATCAGCGGCAGTTGCGACAGCGTGGCTTGGTCATCGGGCTATCATCAAAGGCACGATTACAGTCAGCAGTCTTAAGGAGCAGACATCTCATCTGCAGGTCTTGTTCAGGGGAATCAATGAGTCTATACTTACAGGGGGAACTCCATATTCCATTGAAATAGCGAAGAGAGGAATGGCTGATTTTGACGATACCCATAGGAGGCTGATCGCAGGAAATTATGACTCGGACCTACAAGCTGCTCTGACCAATGAGATAGCCCCAAGATGGAAGATCATTAAGGATAGCACCAAGCCATTTCTTCAACTTAATTCCGTTAATATAAATGATGATGAAATGATGATTCAATACGGCGAGGTGCTGTCAACCGGCGAGTTGCTTGTAACGGATATCCGCTCTGCTATCGGGCTGTTGCAACTAGAGATCGATTCGTACATAAGAAATATTAGATATGCTGTCTTCCTCATCCTCCTTTCTCTCTTTACGGCCATGCTTGTTCTTCAGCTGGAGCTATATAGCTCCATAGCCGTGCCGATCAACAAGTTGCGGGCGTTGATGGAAAACTTATTCGAAGAAAAGAACGGGGAACCCGGCAACCAGTCGGAAATTATCTCGACATCACTTTATGAGAATGAGAACCGGTTTACGTCGCGTGTGAGTGATGTCCAGACATTAGCGGTTGCATTTAGCATGCTGATAAAAAGGATCAATACACAGATTGAAGAGCGTAAACAGGTTGAGGAAGAGCTTAAAATACTTTCATCTACAGACAAATTGACTCAGGCGTATAACAGGGCAAAATTTGATGAATTAATAACAAACGAAATGATGAGAGCTGAGAGATACCAACACCCATTATCAATGGTATTACTCGATATCGACGACTTCAAAATGGTCAATGATACACATGGACATATCGCAGGCGACTCTGTCCTTGTATCCATAGTAGAGATTATGAATAGGACCAAAAGAGCAGTAGACTATGTCGTAAGGTGGGGCGGCGAGGAGTTTTTGTTGCTCACCCCGGAAATAGACATAGAAGGAGCTGAAATGCTAGCCGAGCGCTTAAGAAATGCTGTAGAAGGGCATAAGTTCGGTTCAAACGGAAATATTACAATAAGCTTAGGAGTGACGCAATTCAGGCAAGGCGACACAGAGGACAGCTTTATCAAGAGGGCGGATGATGCTCTGTATAAGGCAAAGACAATCGGTAAAAATCATCTCGAGGTAAACCTCTAGATTTTCTTCCCGCTTCCAACCCTACCGTCCCTTTGACTTCTAATTGATAGATATGGTAACCTATATAAATGGGATATACAGAAGAAGATTGTTGTCATCTACATATTCACGATGATTCCGAGATCATCGAGGGACTGGTTCCAAAGCGGGAATGTCTCTACCGTAAGCACACCTGGGAAAAGCTGACTCCGGCGAGAATTTGCCCGGATGACGGGACATGCGCCTACGCCGAAGACGGCGGACCGTTTCAAGAGGGTGAAGGCTCTCTCTGCTGCTAGAGCTGTAGGTTTACAATAGAGCTTACTTCTCCTCGTAGCACCCCGTTGTCTGGCTCGAGCCCTCAAAGGAAGTTAAGATCCGCTTTGTCCACCCGGGCTTTACGCTATACGACCCCGGATCTTCTCTATATGAATCTATCGCCTCACGAAGAAGCCCAGTCATAGAAGCCACATAGCTCTTCGTCCTCTGGCGCCCCTCTATCTTTAAGGCACAAATCCCGGACTCTATTAAGTCTGGCAGGATATCCAGGACATTCAGGCTCTCAGGGCTCTCCATGGCATAGGCAATAGTGCCGTCGGGGAGTTTATACCGCGCCTTACAGCAGGTGGGATAAGGGGCGCTCTCATCGGCCTCCAGCCTGTTTAGCGTTACGCCGTTCAGGGAGATAGCGAGGCTTCCATCATCGTCATTGGAAAAACGCACGAACCTTGAAGGCGAGCAGACCCCCTCGGTATTGGTAGAGGCCCCAGTGACAAAGCTCGACAGATAACACCTGCCCTCTATATTTATACAGAGCCCGCCCAAAGCGAATACCTCAAGCTCGACATCGGTATGGGCCTTAAGTGCGCGAATATCATCTATTGTCAGGACCCGTGGAAGAACCACCCTCTTTACGCCGAACTCCCTATTGTAGAAATTTATCGATTCATAATTGCTTGAGCTTGCCTGAACGCTTAGATGGATATCGAGATCCGGGTGGGCGCTACTGGCGTAATCGAGGATGCCCATATTGGCCAGAATCACCGCGTCAACACCGAGCTCTACCGCCATGTCCACGGCGCCGTGCCACTTTTTAGCGTCGTCCATCTGCGGGAAGGTATTTATCGCTATATAAATCTTCTTATTATTTCGCCTGACATACTCTACACCCTCAGCGAAATCTTCCGTGGTAAAGTTCAGCCCCTCGAAGTTCCTCGCGTTGGTAGAGTCGTTAAACCCGGCATAGACCACGTCGGCGCCGCTATCTATAGCGGCCTTAAGTGAAGCTAGATTGCCCGCCGGGGCTACTATCTCAATATCTTCCACTCTAAACAGACCCTTCTTAAAAAATACTTTTTAAACTCTATAGAGAATAAGCCACCGTATAAAGATAACAAAAAGCTCCTTCCCTGTCCATACCGGTAAGGGGGGGGGCGATTGTCAAAGAATAATGTCAATTAACATGGCAAAGCTCTCTATTATGATATCGGCCCCGGACTCTTTAAGCTCATCGACCCCCCTGAAGCCGTAGGCCGCTCCTATGGTCGAGATCCCCGCTCCTTTGCCGGCCTCTACATCCACGGGGCTGTCGCCGACTATCACGGAGTGCTCAGGCTCAACACCCAGAGCTTCCATTATATTAAATATTGGGGCCGAGTCCGGCTTCTTCGTCGGTAGAGAGTCGCCGCCGACCACCTTCATAAAGGTCTTTGGCCCGAGGAGTTCGTCTATGATCCTGACGCTTAGGTTAACGGGCTTATTGGTAAGAACGGCGAGCTTCTTTTCACAGCGCAAAAAATGCTCTATGGTCTCAGCCACGCCGGGATATAGAGCGCTCTTCACCACAAGATGAGACGAGTAGAGATCCAGGAAGACCCCTTTGGCCTCTTCAATCCTCTCAGAACTCTCAAGCGGCATGATCTGCTTTAAGAGCATAACGACACCCCATCCGATCCTCTCTTTTATCGATGGCTTATCCATCTGTGGATATCCAAACGCTTCGAGCGTCCGATTGGCCACCCACGCAATATCATCGCTTGAATCGACGAGCGTACCGTCGAGATCAAATATTATAAGCTCTTTACTGGTGGGATTATCCATCATGAAAATATACCAGCCGCGCTCTCCTTTTTCAAGCCCCTCAAACCTGTAGCCCGAGAAAGAATACTTCCATTTTTCGCCTGAAAGGTGTATTCTAGATACAAGGAAACCTGACATGAAGAGATGTTTTTCATGCAATAATGTCATCGAGGGTGACGCTAGACCGGCAAGGAACGACACCTGCCACGGATGCGACGCGGATATCAAGGTCTGTCTCAATTGCGCCTTCTACGACGAGGGCGCATACAACGAATGCCATGAGACCCAGGCCGAGAGGATCGTAGATAAAGACACCTCCAACTTCTGCGAATTCTTTAGCTTTACCGACTCTATAGAAGATAAGACAGATAAGACAAAAGAAGAGCTTGAGACCCTGCAGGACCTGAAAGACCTCTTCAAAGATTCAGACTAACCCCCACCGCCCTCTACCCCCTTGCTACAATGTCAAAGGAGTTTCCCCTTAAAGACCGTTACTGCCTTGCCGCCAAGATGGACGCGCGCCTCATTACTATCATTGGCTTTAGACGGTGAAACGAGGCGTACGCTTAGTGCGCCGCCGCGCTTTGAAAGCTGTCTGGCGCTGAGCTCTTCTTTACCAAGCTCTCCTGCCCAATAGGGGGCGAGAGTACAATGCGCCGAACCGGTCACCGGGTCCTCGTCTATGCCCAGGGCCGGGGCAAAAAAACGCGAGACAAAGTCGACTCCGTCGCTACTACTGCCGGCCGTTACAATAAACCCTCTCGAATATATCTCTTTAAGGGCAATGAAATCGGGGGCAATGCTACGCACCTCCTCCTCGCTTTCGAGCACCAGGAGATAATCCTCTACGCCCTTAAGGAGCGTAACCGTCCCGGCTCTCTCATGGGCGCT
>CBDVCO010000019.1:0-22760 GCA_965372515.1 uncultured bacterium
CTGGCGAATAGCTCCAGAGGCTCTCTATATTTAATCTCATCTATCTTCACAACGTTAGCTTATAACCTTTTTTTGTGGCGGTCAAGGAACGGGCAAGGCCCGGACGGGGGGCAGGGGTTGGTTATGGCCCGCCTATGGATGTTTTTGTCGAAATATGTTATTTTTCTTTCCATTGAGTCTTTAAGGAGTCTTTAAGCGATTCTTTTTTTAGAGGGGTTTTGATGGAGAGAAGGGTTTCAAGAGAGATTAATATCGGCGGCGTTATGGTCGGCGGGACGAGTCCCATTAGCGTCCAGTCGATGACCAATACCGATACGCTGGACGTGGACGCTACCGTTAAGCAGATCAAGGAGCTTCAAGAGGTCGGCTGCGAGATAGTCAGGGTAGCCGTGCCGAACTCTGAGGCGGCAGGAGTGCTTGGCAGTATTATCGAGGCGATCGATATCCCGCTCATTGCCGATATTCACTTTGATTACAGGCTCGCCCTTAGCGCTATTGATCAGGGTGTCGCCGCCTTGAGGCTGAACCCGGGGAATATAGGCTCTACTGAGCGCGTTAGAGAGGTCGTAAACGCTGCAAGAGATCACGGCGTGCCGATAAGGATAGGCGTTAACGCGGGCTCTCTTGAAGCGGATATCTTAAAGCGGGACGGGCGTCCAACGCCCGAAGGCATGGTCGAGAGCGCCATTCGCCATATTCGTATCCTGGAGGATCTCGATTTTACGGATATAAAGGTCTCTCTTAAGGCCAGCCGCGTGGCAATGACCATCGAGGCCTATAAGCTCCTGGCAAAAGAGGTCGACTACCCGTTTCATATAGGCATAACCGAGGCCGGCACGCTCTATTCCGGCACCATAAAGAGCGCCGTTGGAATAGGCGCTCTGCTGTGGGAGGGGCTAGGCGATACTCTTCGGGTCTCTCTTACCGCCGACCCTGTAGAGGAGGTAAAGGCGGGCTTTGAGATATTAAAGGCCCTGGGGCTTAGAGAGCGTGGCGTTACCGTGGTCAGTTGCCCTACTTGCGGCAGGCTCAAGTACCCGGCCGAGGAGATAGCGCTTAATGTAGAGAGAAGGCTCGCGCATATCAAGGAGCCGATAAATGTCGCTGTAATGGGGTGCGTGGTTAACGGCCCGGGCGAGGCAATAGAATCCGACGTCGGCATTGCCGGGGGCGACGGCGTCGGGATGCTTTACATCAAGGGCAAGCAGGTCAGAAAGGTCGATGAGACCGAGATCGTCGACGCGGTGGTCGAAGAGGTGGAGAGGATCGCTAAGGAGAGGGCAGGGTCCAAGAGCTAGAGCCTTAGAGCGCACATAACCGTTTAAGAACACTTGTTTTTCTAATGATTGGCAATCCATTTAAAATTTATAGTATAATAATAAGATAGGGTTTATGCGTATTTCTATGCATAATCTCAATGATATTTTATTGTTTTTAAGGAGTTAAAAAAGATGTTTCCAGATAATGTGCAGAGTGCGATTATTGATATATTAGGCCCCGACAATGTGGGCTTTGCCCAGGAGGATCTGATCTGCTACTCCTACGACGCTACGGGGATGAAGTTTATCCCCGAGGGCGTGGCCTTCCCTATCTCTGCCGAGGAGGTTTCAAAGCTCTTAAAGCTAGCCAACACTGAGGACTTTCCCGTAATTGCGCGCGGCGCGGGTAGCGGATTTACCGGCGGGAGCGTGCCAATTAGAGGCGGCCTGGTGCTTTCCACCGAGCGTATGAACCGCATTATCGAGATAGATAAGGAAAACCAGGTAGCGACAGTCGAGCCGGGCGTAGTATGCGGCGATCTGCAGGCAGAGGTGGAGAGTGTCGGGCTCTTTTATCCGCCGGACCCCACGAGCCTTAACTTTTCCACCATCGGCGGCAACATAGCCGAGTGCGCAGGCGGTCCGAGGGCCGTAAAATACGGCGTCACGAGGGACTACCTCCTGGGGCTCGAGGTGGTGCTCCCCACTGGCGAGGTGATTACGACAGGCGTGAAGACCGTAAAGGGCGTTGTGGGCTACGACCTTACGCGCCTGATCTGCGGCAGTGAAGGTACACTCGCCGTGGTGACAAGGGCATGGCTGAGGTTAATAGCAAAGCCCGAGAAGACGCTTACAATGCTAGCGGCCATGCCGACCTTACGCGAGGCCTCAAGTGCCGTTAGCTCGATAATGGCCTCAGGGGTCGTGCCCTCGACCCTGGAGCTTATCGATAAGGTCTGTATAGGAGCGGTAAACGATCATTCTGATACTACACTGCCCGAGGCCGAGGCCCTGCTCTTTATCGAGGTCGACGGCTCCCCTGACCAGTGCGAGAAGGACGCCGAACGGATCAAGGGGTTCTTAACTGAGCATGGGGCGACGGATGTAAGGCTCGCCAAAGAAAAAAAAGAGATAAAGGAGCTCTGGCAGGCGCGGCGTTCCATCTCGCAGTCGCTACGTAAGGTGAAGCCCAATAAGCTAAATGAGGATGTCGTCGTGCCAAGATCAAGGATCGTCGAGCTTATGGAGGGGGTCGGAGATATCGCCGAGGGAAGAGGTCTCACAGTAGCCTGTTTCGGCCACGCCGGGGATGGAAATATCCATGTAAATGTGATGGTCGATAATACCGATGAGCGAGAGGCCGCCGAGGGGCTTAGGGCGGTCGAGGACCTCTTTTCACTTGTTATCTCTCTTGAGGGTACAATTTCCGGAGAGCACGGGGTCGGCACGGCTAAAGCTCCATATCTCGATATGGAGCTTAAAAAAGAGACTATTAATATTATGAAGCGGATAAAGGAAACCTTCGACCCTAAAGGCATCCTTAATCCGGGAAAGATATTTACTGCGGAGTAGAGAGATGGAGAAGCTCGACAAATTCATAGGCAATCTTGACCAATGCGTCAAGTGCGGCGCCTGCAGGAGCGGATGCCCTACCTTTGCCGTTGTAAGGAGGGAAGGCTCGTGCGCCAGGGGAAGGCTCTCGGTGGTGAGCGCGCACGCACAAGGCGAGCTAGGCTTTAGCGAAAAGTACGGTGAGCATATCAAGAACTGCACGCTCTGCGGCTCGTGCGCGTCTATCTGCCCCGTCGGTGTTAATACACCGAAGATAGTGCTTGCCGCCAGAGCCGAGAGTGTAGAGAAAGAGGGGCTGACACTTGGGAGCTCGCTCTTTTTTAAGCACGTACTCGATTCAAAGAGGCTTGGGCCGATGGCCATGAAGATGGCCAGCAAGGTTCAGGGCCTGGTTAATGTAAAGGGTACTGAGGATAGCGGCAAGGATAGTTCCCCTGCCAGGGGCTTTATGAGCAGGTTTGTCCTGCCGTACCTTGGCGACGGACGCCCCCCGCCCCCTCTGGCCAAGAAGTTCTTTCTCGACACGCCAGAGGCACGCTCTGCAAGTAAATTGTCCGGAGAAGGGAAAGAGACCGGCACGGTTAAGGTAGCTTTTTTTGCGGGCTGTGGTATTAACTATATGCTTCCGGATGTGGGTAAGGCGACCCTTCGTCTGCTTACTGAACACGGCGCTGATATTGTGGTCCCTCCCGCTCAGACATGCTGCGGTATGCCCGCGCTAAGCATGGGAGATGTGGAGACGGCAAAGAATCTGGCAAAAAAGAATATCGAGGCCTTTGAGGGTCTTGATGTTGACTTTATAACGACCTCTTGCGCGACCTGCACCTATGCGCTAAAGACCAAGTTTACGGAACTTCTCGCCGAAGAGGGGCCCGAGATGCTCGCTCGGGTGGAGAGATTCGCCTCAAGCGTCAGGGATATTACGGAGCTTCTCGACGGCGAGTTTAATGTTGAAGCCACCGATGAGAAGACCGGGGAGGTGGTCACATACCACGACCCGTGCCACCTTAGCCGGGGGCAATCGATAAAGGACGCGCCCAGAGACCTGCTCGCGAAAAGCGGGCTTACTTTTACCGAACTTAAGAACCCGTGCAGGTGTTGCGGCCTCGGCGGAGGGCTTGGCTATACGAACTATAAGCTCTCCATGGAGATCGCCCGCGACAAGGCGAAAAATATTATTGAGAGCAAAGCCGACGTGGTTGCTACCGCCTGCCCCGGCTGCATGATACAGATAAAAGACGGCCTTGATCTTCTTGGTAGCGAGACCAGGGTAAAGCACGTGGTAGAGCTTCTGTAACGCATACGGAGCCGTATTGGTAAATTTTATCTTCTGCATACACAACCACCAGCCTGTAGGCAACTTCGACTATGTCTTGGAAGAGGCCTACGTAAATTCCTATTATCCTTTTCTAAAGGCCGTATCCAAATATCCCTCTTTAAAGCTCTCCTATCATGTCACGGGGTTTCTGCTCGACTGGATAGAGGCTCACCATCCGGAGTTTATAGAACTGTTGCGTAAGATGATCGAGAGGGGGCAGGTGGAGATGCTCGGCGGAGGCTATTACGAGCCCATACTCTCGGTTATACCCGAGCGCGACCGCAGGGGGCAGCTACAGATGATGAGCGATCGCTTGGAGGGGCTCTTCGGCACCAGGCCCAGGGGGGTCTGGCTTGCGGAAAGGGTCTGGGAGCCGACGCTCCCGTCTACTCTGAATACCGTGGGGATCGAATACGTTGTGCTCGACGATTATCACTTTACCCGCTCGGGGCTCGAGGAAAAAGAGCTTACCGGATACTATACAACAGAGGACCAGGGCAGGGTGGTAAAGGTCTTTCCCGGCTCCGAGAGGCTTCGCTATCTTATGCCCTTTAAGCCGGTAGAGCATGTCACCCAGTATCTGGAATGTCTTGCCGACGACGGCTCGGATACCATGGCGCTTTACGCCGACGACGGAGAGAAGTTCGGCGTCTGGCCCGGCACAAAAAAATGGGTCTTTGACGACGGCTGGTTAAAGGGCTTCCTCAAGGGGTTAAGCTCCATGAAGGGTTCCGTGCGCTCTGTGACCTTTTCACAATTTCTGGATAAGTTTCCTTCAAAGGGCCTTGTCTATCTGCCGACCGCCTCATATATGGAGATGGGCCACTGGGCCCTGCCTGCCAGAGCCTGCGAGGAACTGAACTTAGTTATGGAGGATATCAAGGGGCTGGATAGCTGTGAGCAGATCAAGAGGTTTATCCACGGCGGTACGTGGAGGAATTTTTTCTCCAAGTACCCCGAATCCAACTGGATGCACAAGAGGATGCTGATGGTGAGCGAGAGCATAAGGGAGGCTTCATCAGGCGGGGTCGGAGGGTTCAGCAGCACGGACAAAGCCTCTTTGGTTAGAGCCAGACGCTATCTTTTTATGGCGCAGAGCAACGACCCTTTCTGGCATGGCATCTTCGGGGGGCTCTATATGCCGCATATCAGGGGGGCCGCCTATGAGAATATCTTGAGGGCCGAGGGCGCGCTCTTTGAGGCGGGGGACTCTAAGGACTTAGAGCCGAGGGCGAGCCTCGTTGATGTGGACGCCGACGGCAATGCCGAGGCGATCTTAAGGAGCGATGATCTGAACCTCTTTATAAAACCTTCCAAAGGAGGGGTTATTACGGAGATAGACTACAAACCCGCTTTTATAAATCTCTCGAATACGCTGACCAGGCGCCCGGAATCCTACCACTCAAGGCTTTTGGAAGAGGCCGAAGAGGCTAAGGAAGGTAGCTTGGAGAGCATCCATGATCTGGTCGCCGTTAAAGAGGAGGGGCTTGAAGAGTATCTGAATTTCGATTCCATAACAAGGGCCTCCTTTGTAGAGCGTTTTCTCTCCAGGAGTGTATCTCTGGAGAGTTTTAGCAGAGGAGAGTTCGAGGATATGGGGGACTTTGCCCAGGGGCGTTATCATGTCGATGTCAAGAATAAGGACACGGGGAAGAAGAAGCGGGGTGTTGTCAATCTTACAAGAGAGGGTATTGCCGGCAAGAGGAAGGCCAAAATAAAAAAGAGCATAACCACAAAGGACGGCTCCTCGTTCAAGGTCTCCTATGAGATCGAACTACTCTCTCCTGCAATAAAAAGAGCAAAGCCTTTAGGTTTCGGCGTGGAGCTTAATCTCATACTGCCCGCATGCGCCGGGCCCGCGTGTTCCTACGGATTTTCCATAGACTCTATAGATGGAGGCGAGGCCACTGATAGCGCCGACCTCGACCTAACGCTGCGAAGCATCGGCGAGCTAAAAGATGTGGGAAAGGTAGAGCTTAAAGATACCTATACGGGCGTAAGTGTTTCTATAGAACCGAGCGATACGGCGACACTTTGGAGGTTCCCGATAGAGACGGTCTCGCTTTCGGAGAGCGGCTTTGAGAGGATATTTCAGGGCTCATCCCTGCTTTTTCTCTTCCCACAAGACTTCAATACTTTAAAGCAAGGCGCTATATTTAAAAGCTCATTTATGGTAAGTATAGGTAGTATTTGATATATTGCATTTAAGGGGAGCCACTTTTTTGACGAGCCTCGATGACAGCTTGATAGAGAAGATTAAGCGGATAAAGCTCTTGATCCTCGACGTTGACGGTGTGTTGACCGACGGTTCGATCAATTATACGGACGACGGGCGCGAGTTTAAGAGCTTCGATGTAAAGGACGGCCATGGGATAAAGCTCCTTATGAGATCCGGGGTCGAGGTGGCCCTTATTACGGCGAGAGAGTCGAATGTGGTCGCCATAAGGGCTAAAGACCTTGGCATTAAGGACGTCTATCAGGGCAGACTTGAAAAACTTGGCGCATTTGAGGAGATTCTCGCTAATAAGGGGTTGGATGCCGATGAGACGGCCTACGCGGGAGACGATATTATAGACCTGCCCGTGCTGAGAAGGGCGGGTTTTTCGGTTGCTGTCCAAGACGCTGTAGAAGAGGTAAAACAGCGTGTAGATCACGTAACCGAAAGGCCCGGAGGCAGGGGCGCTGTCAGGGAATTGACCGACCTGATCCTAAAGGTCCAGGGGCGTTGGGATGAGGTAACCGGGCGTTACAGCCAGTAGGGCGGTGTCCCTGTAGTATAAGAATTATTTTTTTAAAATCAATAGGTTAGCATGAGCGTCCCAAAGGCTTTGCCCCTTGGAGCGGGGACAAAAACCCTTTACACCTCCAGGGTCAGGTGGTATAATTTTTATGTGGAAATTCGAAACTTATATCTAAGGCGGGCAATATGAGGGAGGCTTTTCAATAGCCAAATTTAGTGGAAAATTAAGGACGTTCTTACTGATCTTTATCGTCTTTTCGATCTCTCTCTTAGCGGTTTTGGCCTATATTAATTATAGTATCAAAAAAGAGCTTCCCATTACGGTCGCCGGCATAGAGAGGACCCCTGAGGGGGCTGTCAGGTTGGAGAAATTGCATTATACCGGTCAGAGAGGCGGGCGTCTGACCTGGGAACTTGACGCCGGGAGTGCCGTTTACAGCAAAGAAGACGACCTGATGCACCTTGAGGGAGTTGAGGTGAAGTTTTATTCCGATGACGGCGCTATCATCCATACCGTCAGGAGCAATACCGGCGGCTACAACGGAGAGACCGGTCTTATAGAGGTGGCAGGCGACGTAAGGGTCGTTACCAGAGAAGGTTTTACGTTACGCACCGAGAGGCTTCGTTTTATAAGCTCTTCAAATGAGATTAAAACCGACGAGGATGTGGAGTTTGCCGGTACGGGCATGCGTGTTATTGGGACCGGTTTTGAGATGGAGATAGAGAGCGGAAGCTTGAAGATGCTCAAAGATGTAAGGACATATCTGACCGATGCTTCACTATAGGGCTCTCTCTCTCTTTATATTTCTCCTTGCCTCAATTTTATCTCCTTGTCTTGCCCATGGCCTAAATCCATCGGAGATAGAGGCCGGCAAGGGCACTTTCGTTATTGATTCAGACACCATGGAGGTAAAGGACGGCGGCAATATTATTACCTTTTCCGGAAGGGTCGTTACGAGAGAGGAGTTTACGCTCTGCTCCGATGAGTTGAAGATCACTTTTAACGACAACCGTGAGATCCTCGATATTGTAGCGCTTGGTAATGTCAGGTTGCTGCAGGGCGGCAAGGTCGCTACGGCCGGGAAGGCCGAGTATGACAAAAAGGCAAGGACCATACTCTTTACCGAAAGTCCGAAGATAAGTTCATGCGGGGACATGGTCTCCGGCGAGAAGATAAGATTCAATATGGATAGCGGCAGCACCACAGTAGAGGGGGGAGAAGGGGGAAGGGTGAGGGCGCTTATGACCTCCGAGAAGAAATGTACTGAGGACGTAATAATTGAAGAAGATTTCTGTAGAGGGGCTCGTTAAGTCCTATAAGGGTAGAAAAGTACTTGAGGGTGTAAGTCTAGAGATTAAGAGCGGTGAGATCGTCGGCCTGCTGGGCCCAAACGGAGCCGGTAAGACCACCACTTTCTATATGATAGTGGGGCTTGTAAGCTCAGACGAGGGTACGGTTTGTCTTGATTCTGCGGATATGACCTCCATGTCGATGTGCGAGAGGGCAAGGTGCGGAATAAGCTATCTCCCGCAGGAGCCTTCGGTCTTTAGAAAGCTTACGGTAGCGGATAATATCAAGGCCATACTTGAGTTTATAGACGACATTGCTCCGGGTGAGATAGAGGAGCGTTTAGCCGGGCTTTTAGAGGACCTGGGCCTCACCCATCTTGCCGATGTCAAGGCATATGCACTCTCCGGCGGAGAGAGGCGGCGTGTGGAGATAGCCAGGGCGCTTGTCAATTCGCCGTCCTTTCTGCTCCTCGATGAGCCTTTCTCCGGCATAGACCCCAAGTCGGTGGGCGATATCCAGGACATTGTAAATGACCTCAAGGCAAGGGGTATAGGCGTTCTGATTACAGATCACAATGTCGAGGCCACCCTCGGCATATGCGATCGCGCTTATATTATAAGTGACGGGAGCGTGCTTACTTCAGGCACGCCTTCCGAGATACTCGAATGCGCCAAGACCAGAGAGGTATATCTTGGTGAGAGGTTCAGGCTGCTGAGGGGATAATGGCTACAGAGATCGGATATTATATTTATGGCGTTTGAATTAAGGATAGAGAACAGGCTCTCGCAGTCGCTGGTGATGACCCCCCAGCTTCAGCAGGCCATAAAGCTCCTGCAGCTTTCGCGCCTGGAGCTTGTCGAGACCGTCGCCGAGGAGATAGAGATCAATCCGGTGCTGGAGTGCGAGGGGATAAATGATACTCCCTCAGCCGAGGCGGAGGCGGAGTTGAAGTCCGATGGGGATGCGGGGGAGCAGGTAAAGGAGGAGGACTTTGACTGGCAGTCCTATATAAATGAGTTTAACGATTCCTCTCCAAGGGGTATTGATTTTAGTGTCAACCGTGACGACGATAACTTCCTCGAAAATATCACCGATACCTCCGCAGGTCTGCAGGAACACCTTTTAAGCCAGCTCCATCTCTGCGGGCTCACTGAGGACGAGGTATCCCTTGGAGTCTTTATTATAGGCAATATTGACCCCGCCGGTTATCTAAGGATAGTTGAGGATTCCACACTTTGCGACGAAGAGCTTGAAGCCAGGACGCTTGATGAACTCACCAGGCTTACCGGCGCGACTGACAGCGAAGTCTCGAAGGTCTTGAAGGAAATTCATAAATTTGAGCCGACCGGGGTTGGGGCCAGGAGCACCAGGGAGTGCCTGCTCTTGCAGGCAAGATCCCATTGCGTACGCGATACCGTTGTAGAGGGGATCATATCCGGCTTTCTGCCGGAGCTGGCCAACAAGAACTACAAGCTTATAGCAAAGAAGCTCTCCATATCATTCGATGAGGTTATACGCGCCGCAAAGAAGATCGTCAAGGATCTAAATCCTATGCCCGGTTCGGCCTTTGGTATAGAAGAGTCGCGTACCGTTACCCCCGATGTCTTTATCAGGAAGGTGGGGGGCGAATATGTGGTAAGCCAGAACGATACGGGGCTACCCAGGCTGAAGATAAGCCCTTATTACAGGAATCTTTTGAATAGCGGCGCCGAACTGCCCGATCACACCAAGGAGTATATACAGGAGAGGTTCCGTTCCGCCCTGTGGCTTATAAAGAGCATCCACCAGAGGCACAGGACAATATTCAGGGTGGTGGAGAGCATCGTCAAGTTTCAAAAGGGCTTTCTCGACAAAGGGGTTAAGCACTTGCAGCCGCTTACACTTAAAGACGTGGCCGAAGACATAGGTGTTCACGAATCAACCGTTAGCAGGGTTACCTCCAATAAGTACGCCGAGACACCGCGGGGAACATTAAGGCTAAAATACTTCTTTTCGACCTCTCTTTCTACGACGGACGGCGCCGATGTATCGGTAGAGTATATCAAGAACAAGATGCAGGGACTCTTCGACGCGGAGGATAGCAAAAAGCCCTTGAGCGATATGAAGATCGTGAAGGAGCTAAAGCGTTTTGATATAGAGATATCCAGAAGGACCGTTACCAAGTACAGGGAGGCGCTCGGCGTACTCTCGTCTCATAAGCGAAAGTGCTATTTGAAAGAATGATGTAATTATTATACTATTAGAGATTCCGTAACGATAATAATAAAAGATTTCAGGAGGTATTATGCAGGTAAGCGTGACATTCAGGCACATAGATTCATCTGACCCTCTCAAGGAGTACGCCGTCGACAAGACACAGCGCCTTTCGAAGTATCTTTCAGAGCCCGTGGAGGTGCACTGGGTATTGAGTGTTGAGAAGATAAGGCATACGGCCGCGGCGACCGTGACGGCCAACGGGCTTAGGATAAAGGCCCAGGAAGAGACGGCGGACCTCTATAGCGCTATAGACTCTGTTCTCGACAAGCTTGAAAATCAGGTTAGAAAGCATAAGGAGAAGCTTAAGGACCATCACAAGCAGGAGAATGTAGAGGCTTCAGTGGACGTGATGGCCCCCGAAGAGGGCGCGGTTGGTGAAGACGACTCAACCCTGGAGGCGGTTTCGTCCCGTGTCGTTACCACGAGGAACGTCTTCATAAAGCCCATGAGCGTTGAGGAGGCTACCATGCAGATGGAAGTGGCCGACAATGATTTTCTTGTATTTACCAATTCATCTACAAATAATGTGAACGTACTCTACAGCCGAAAGGACGGTAACTACGGTTTGATAGAGACGATCACAAAATAAGCTTTAGCGGGCCGCGCTTGATTGCCCCCTTTGAGGAGCCGGGCGCGGATCTTGTGTGTAGTTTTATATCTTTTAAAAAAATACGGGCTTTAATGCCCTTTGGAGCGATATATTATGAGTTTGGAAGATGCCCTTGAAAGAGATTCTATAATAGAGAGCCTTGGCGGAGCAGAGAAGCGCGAGGTTCTCGATGAGATGGTTACAGACCTGTGCGAAAAGGTGACCGGGCTTAACAAAGAGAAGCTTCTCGAAGTGCTTCTTGAAAGAGAGAAGCTTGGAAGCACGGGTATAGGTTACGGGGTGGCCATTCCCCATGGCAAGATGAAGGACTTAAAGAAGATAGTGGTGAGCTTCGCCAGAAGCAGGAAAGGGGTCGATTTCCAGGCAACCGACGAAAAGCCCGTACACCTCTTCTTCCTGATCGTAGCGCCTGAAAACTCAACGGCGTCGCACCTTAAGATCCTTTCGGATATATCGTGCATCCTTAAGGAGAGCGACTTAAGAAAGAAGCTTCAAAGGGCCCGGGATAAGGACGAGATATACCGGATTATCATGGACGCCTATAGGATACTGTAGGAGTATCTCCCCTCCCTGGCCGCTGGTTTTAAGGCGTTTGGCGGGGCAGGGTAAATTTGTGAGGTGATTGATGAGAGTACTGCTTGAGGAACTCCTTGAAAGAGAACCGGCCGAGCAGATGTCCCTTACGCTGGTAGCGGGCGAGAGGGGGCTCGTAAATGAGATTACCACCTCGAGCATTCAGAAGCCGGGTCTTCTTTTAACGGGCCAGCTTGAAAAACTCTATCCCGACAGGGTTCAGATCTTCGGGGCCGCTGAGATAAGCTATCTCGCGAGCCTGGCGTCTGACGCCGCAAAGCTCGACAGGTCGCTCAATTTTCTTCAAACTTCTTCTATTGCGGCGATTATCGTAACCAGGGGGCTTAGTACCCCGGACTTTCTTAAGGAACTCGCTGAAAAGAAGGGGATACCGGTATTCGCCACACCGCTCACGTCGTCACTTCTTATATACAAGCTCTCTGATTTTCTTGAAGAGAGGTTTGCCGAGGAAATAACCATGCACGGCGTTCTTGTCGACGTTATGGGGATCGGAATCCTTATAACCGGCAAGAGCGGAATAGGTAAGAGCGAGTGCGCCCTTGACCTTATCAGCCGCGGTCACCGCCTTGTAGCCGACGACGCGGTAATCGTAAAGAAGAAGCAGCATCCGGCCACCCTCATTGGCTTCGCCTCCGATATAATAAGCTACCATATGGAGATAAGGGGGATAGGGATCGTCAATGTCAAGGATATATTCGGCATAACCGCCATAAGAAAGAAGAAACAGATGGACATGGTGGTCGAACTGGTCGGCTGGGAGCCGGGCGGTCATTACGAAAGGCTCGGTTTCGACGAGAAGCTTATTAGCATACTCGATATCGAATTGCCGCATCTAAGCATCCCGGTAAGCCCCGGCAGGAGTGTCGCGACCATTGTCGAGGTGGCGGCAAGGGACAGGATACTAAAGATAATGGGCTATGATTCGAGCGGGGAATTCGAGACCAAGATGCTTGAGACCGTAGTCCCGGCCTCAAGCAAGGTGAAGAGTTGAAACTGGTCAGCATGGTCGTCTTGAGCGGGCCAAGTGGCGGCGGCAAGAGCACCGCGCTTAAGGTCCTGGAGGATCTTGGCTACTTCTGTGTCGATAATATGCCGGTTATGCTGCTCCCTAACCTTCTGGAGCACCTTGACTTAAGCGGCGACGCCACAGGGGTGGCGGTTGTTGTAGATATACGCGACAAATCGCACATAGATGAGTTTCCGGCTATACTGGCCTCAATAAAGGAGCAGGGGCGCGGCGCAGAGCTTATTTTCCTGGACGCTACGGATGAAGCCATAATCAAGAGGTTCAGCGTGACCAGGCGGCCGCATCCCATGTCTGCTGACGGTCCATTGATAGAAGGTATAGCTCTGGAAAGGGCTATTTTAAAAGATATAAGGTCGGGCGCCGACAAGCTCTTTGATACAACTGAACTTAACGTCCATCAATTGAAGCAGGCGTTTCAGGCCTTTTTCTCGGATTCGATAGAACCCGGGTCGATGTCGATAAATCTGTTGAGCTTTGGTTATCGCTATGGGATACCTATAGAGAGCGATCTGGTAATGGATGTGAGGTTCCTCGAGAATCCTTACTTTGTGGAAGAGTTGAAGGCGCTACCCGGTACGGACGCCCGTGTAAGGGATTTTCTCCTGGATATGGCTGAGACAAGGGAGTTTGTCGACAGATACAGGGGACTCCTGGATTATCTCATCCCCCTCTATCTCAAAGAGGGCAAATCGAATCTCTCAATAGCCGTTGGGTGTACCGGCGGAAGGCACAGGTCGGTGGTTATAGCCGACCGTCTGGCTGAAGAGCTTAATGCCGAGGGCACAAGGATAAGTATAAGGCACAGGGATATAGATAAGGGCTGATAAAAAGCTCAGGTCTTTTAACAGGCCCCGCATGTTTGTCTGGGGCGGTGGCGATTTTAGCGAGGTTTATGAGATGATAGGCGCGATAGTGGTAACACACAGCAAGCTTGCCGAAGCTCTCGTTGCGGCGGCCGAGGTCATAGTGGGCAAGGTCGATAATATTGGAAGCGTGTCGATCAATAAAGGCGACTCAACCGACGAGATCAGGGAGAGGCTGGTTCAGGCCATAGAGGAGGCGAATCAGGGGGACGGGGTGATAATCTTTACGGATATGTTCGGAGGGACCCCGACCAATATTGCGCTCTCTTTCCTGGACGAGGGAATAGTAGAGGTGCTCACAGGCGTGAATCTCCCGATACTCTTGAAGTTCGTCAATAACAGGGATGACGGTTCCATCTCTACTCTGCTTCGCGAATTAAGGGAGTGCGGCAGGGAGAGCATCGTTCCCGCCAGTGAGATGCTCAAGCACGAGGAATAGATCGCTTAATGGTTCTTTAAATGGAAAGTTTTGTGAATGGCAGTTTTGATCCGTGTTGATGATCGTCTGGTACACGGCCAGATAACGACTACCTGGGTTCCGTATACGAAGGCGGAGACGATACTGGTCGCCTCTGACGAGGTTGCCCGAGACCGGCTCAGGAGAGACGCTATAGGGTGTTGCGCTTATTCGGGGCTGACCATTGTGATCAAAAGCGTCGAAGAGTCCGTAGAGACCGCTAAGAGCGAGGGTTTCAATGATACCAGGACGATTTTGCTCGTCTCGGGGCTTGCTGACGCCATGCGCCTTTATATGGGTGGTATGGAGTTTAAGTCGCTAAATGTCGGCAATATCCACCACGGCTCGGGCAAGTGCAGAGATATTACGCCGTCAATATGCATTGACGAAAAAGATGAGGAGATATTGGAGCGCTTCGGGGAATTGGGCGTTGAGATCGATCTAAGAGACGTCCCTTCGAGCAACCCCGGTCCCTTTAAGAAGAGGGGCGAGTAAATATGTTTGTGGAATTGTTCGTCGATTCCGTGGCTGTTGCTTTTATCGGCGCTCTTCTGAGTCTTGATCGCACAGCGGTCTTTCAGGCAATGCTCTCTCGTCCTCTTGTGAGCGCTCCGGTGATTGGTCTTTTTTTAGGGGAGCCGGCCACGGGGCTCGCCGCAGGGGTTCTTCTGGAGTGCCTTTACATGGGGGACCTCCCGGTCGGTAGTTACATGCCGGCGCACGAGACGGGGCTTAGTGTAGTGGTTAGTGCGGTGAGCGTGGCATTTGTTAAAGCTTCGCCGCCTGATATGTTCTCCTCCGGAGCCGCTCTTATGAGCACCGCAGGCCCCTTAAGGGTTGTTTTACCCGTATTGCTTGTTGGTATTCCCGCGGCTCTTTTATTTAAGCGCGCGGACTTCTTTACAAGGAGGATTAACGAGAGGCTCTTTCTAAACGCCAGCCGCGCTATTGATGAGGAGGGGGGCGCACACCCGGCGGTGGCAGGAGAGAACCTCAAGGGGATATTTAATTTTTTCTGGCCTGTTGCGGTCTTTCTTTTCGCTACGGTCTTTATACTGAGCTTTGCGGCAAGTATGCTTGCCCGATCGATCGTTTTTCCGGATACGGCGGCCCTCCAACCGGTCGTCGTAGCGGGGGTGATCCTCGCTATCTCCATGGCGCTTAAGGCGGTAAAGATCAGGGGCTCTTTGATAGTATTTTCGCTCTCTGGTATCGTAGCGGCATTTATATGGACCTTTGTAAGATGATCTCCCTAAGCGCGAGATTAAAGGTCTTTCTGGGCTCCTTCTTTATTCAGTCGTCATGGAGCTTTAATAAGATGCAGGGCCTGGGCTTTTTAGCCGCCATCGCTCCGGCACTTAAAGAATTATTCGAAAATAAAGAGGAGCGGGTAGCGGCGCTCAAGAGACATAGTGCTTACTATAACGCGCACCCGTACATGGCGAGCCCCATACTAGGCGCGGTTATAGAGCTTGAGGAGAGGGCCGCCAAGGGCCTTGGCGATGAGCTTGCCGGGTGTACCTTCAAAGAGGCCCTTATGGGGCCATACGGGTCGATCGGGGACGGTTTCTTCTGGGGTATGTTGAGGCCGATAGCGGCGCTTATCGGCATCGTGGCGACACTCTTGTACGGTCTCTGGGGCCCGGTTATATTTTTGGGCGTCTATAACCTCTTTCATATATGGATGAGGTGGAAGGGTCTCGGGTGGGGCTTAAAGTACGGGGTAAACGTGATCGAGAGGATCGCGGAGCTCGATCTGCCCGCCTGGAGCAATCGCGGGCGTTATCTGGGGAGTGCGCTCCTTGGGGTTACGTCGTTTCTAATGGTAATTGAGGTCTTAGGCCTCAGCGCAGGTGACGGGCAAGCCGGGGCCTTCTTACCCGCGCTATCCACCGGGTTTAGGCAGTGGACGCCGCTGGTGGTAGAAGTGGCCTTTATCGCTTCGGCGCTCATATTGAGCGTGGTCTCCGCCAGATGGATTGGTCTTCAGAGGCTTATTTACGTGGTTTTGGTATTGGCATTGATATTAGGTGCTTTTCTTTGTTAATAAGGAGGTAGGTGCATTGAACGAAACTCAAGAGCAGGAAAGGACATTTACGATTAAAAACAAGCTTGGCATGCACGCGAGGGCCGCGTCTCTCTTTGTCCAGACCGCAAATCAATTTGACTCTGATATTACCATAGCCAAGGGCACCCAGGAGGTCAACGCAAAGAGCATTATGGGTATATTGATACTCGCCGCGGCATGCGGGAGCGAGGTTGTTATTAAGGCCAACGGCACGGACTCAACCCAGGCCCTTGATGCTATCGAAGACCTGATAGAGAGGCGTTTTGACGAGGAAGAATGACGGATAAGGATAATAAACAGGTAATCTTGATGAAGGGGCTAGGGGTCTCTTCGGGCATAGCTATCGGCGAGGCCTATATAGTCGACCGTGGCGGGCCGGAGGCGGCGCAGTACTGCCATCTTGACAGCGCGGCGGTGGAAGCCGAGGTGGAGAGGTTCAAAAACGCCCTTGAGGAGAGCAAAGAACAGCTCGTTCGCATCAAGAAGAAGCTTACAGAGGACGGCACGGGCAAGGAGCACATCCGTATCATAGATGCCAACCTCTTGATCTTTAAAGACCATATGCTCATCAACGACACCATCAAGGTCTTGAAAGAGCGCAAGATCAACGCCGAGTGGGCCCTTAAGATCGTCCTTAAGGATTTTATAGATCTATTCGATAATATGGACGATGAGTACTTAAAGGAGAGGGGCTCCGATATCGAGCACTCCATCAACCGGATCATCGTCAACCTCATGGGCTCGAAGCACGAGAGCATTTCCGATATCGAGAAACCCTCAATAGTGATAGCCCATGACCTGGCCCCGAGCGATACCGCGCAGATGATCAACGGAAAGGTCATAGCATTTTTGACAGACGCCGGAGGACGTACGTCGCATACCGCCATCATGGCCAGGAGCCTGGAGATACCGGCGGTCGTAGGACTCGAGTCGATTACCCATCAGATAGACCCGGGCGACATTGTTGTGCTCGACGGCACTACCGGGACAGTTATCATCAACCCCTCTGAGAGCGTTATCAAGGTCTATGAAAATCGTAAAAAGCGTTATGAAAAGTTCGGTAAGGCGCTCCATGAGTATATAGACCTTCCAAGTAAGACTACAGACGGCCGCGAAGTCGGCCTTATGGGCAACATGGAGATTTTCGAGGAGACTAAGGCGCTCCTGGAGCACGGCGCCGAAGGCATAGGTCTATATAGAAGCGAGTTTCTCTATCTGAACAGAAGCAACCTGCCGACAGAAGATGAGCACTTCGAGGCCTATAAGCGGGTGGCCTCGGCCATGGGTGATAAGCCCGTGATCATCCGTACCCTCGATATAGGGGGCGATAAGACGCTTTCGCATATGAATATGGATGAGGAGATAAATCCGGCGATGGGCCTTAGGGCCATAAGGTTCTGCTTCAAGAGGACCGATATATTCAAGACTCAGCTCAGGGGGCTCCTTAGGGCGAGCGCCTTTGGAAAGATCAAGATACTCATCCCGATGATATCCGGTATTGAGGAGATTATAAGGGCCAAAGAGCTTATCGCAGAGGCAAAAGGGGAGCTTCGAGATGAGGGCAAGGAGTTTAATGACGCCGTAGAGCTTGGGATAATGATAGAGGTCCCTAGTGCCGCCCTCATAGCCGACCATCTCGCCAAGGAGGTCGATTTCTTCAGCATCGGTACCAACGATCTCCTGCAGTACACTCTGGCTATCGACAGAGTTAACGAGCATGTGGCCTATCTCTACGAGCCTGCCCATCCGGCGGTCTTGAGGATGATCAAACAGGTTGCCGACGCGGCCGCTAACGCCGGCATCCATGTGGGGGTCTGCGGAGAGATGGCGGGAGAGCCGCAGTATGCTTTGATCTTCCTGGGACTTGGCATTAAGCATCTCTCCATGAACGCCTTCGCGATCTTGAAGGTCAAGAGGCTCATACGCTCTGTAAGCTACAGTGAAGCTCAAGAGGTCTGTAAGGATATATTCGAGCTTACCACTGCAACGGAGATAGAGAACTACCTGTCGGATAAGATAGGCACACTCTTTAAAGACGAGTTTGCTTAATTATTTATGGGCTTTCTATTCAACTCTTTGCGGGCGTAATTCAATGGTAGAATGGAAGCTTCCCAAGCTTTCTACGTGGGTTCGATTCCCATCGCCCGCTCCAATACTATCAAGCTCTCATCTCTTCACTTTCCCTCTCCGGTCGTCTTTACGCGACTTGATTATTTCCTCTCTAAAAGTGTATAATATTACGAATTTTACCGGTTTATAGGCTTTTTATGAGATGTTGGCATGACCCTCTTGGGGTTATCCGGGGACGGGTTTGCCATATTTGGAAGAGGTTGTGGTGACGGAAGAGGTAGAGATAGCTACCCAGTTAGGAGAGGCAGGCGGGGGCGATGATATTGTAGACCCTGTGGCTTACGATGAGGAGATTGAGAGGGCACAAGTAATTGAGCGCGACGCTGACAATGTAGTTGGCGAGCTTTTGTCGCAGTCCAGGACCACAGGGGCAATAGAGGTCTCCAGGGCGCAAGATGTAGTCGAAAATATGGTCGATAGCGTACTTAACAACCAGGACGCGCTCGTTAGCCCTTCAAGGAGAAGGGACTGCGACAACTATACACTAATGCATTCGGTCAATGTCTCTATACTCACAACGGTGCTGGGCAGAAGGCTTGGGCTCTCCAGGGAAGCTCTCGTCAAGCTCGCTCTCGGCGGGATACTCCATGACGTTGGTAAGATGCTTGTTCCGGACGAGATACTGAATAAGACCGGCACGCTTACCAAGGCGGAATTCAAGGAGATGAAGAACCATGTAACCTACGGCGTTGAGCTACTCTCAAAGTCGCAGGGGGTCTGTGAGGAGTCAATATATGTCGCGCTTCAGCATCACGAAAGGATGGACGGTTCCGGCTATCCTTTCGGCACTCCGGGCGCAGAGCTCCATTTGTTCGGCCGTATCGGCAGTATCTGCGATGTATATGACTCAATGACGAGCGCCAGGGCTTACGGCGACACGCCTTCACCAAACGAGGCAATAAAGAAGATATACGCATGGAAGGGGTACAACTTCGACCCCGAACTGGTCGATATCTTTATCACCTGTCTCGGCATATATCCGATAGGCTCTCTCCTTGAATTGGACACAGGCGAGGTCGGTGCAGTAAAGGCTGTTAACCGCTCCGATCTCTTGAGGCCCAGGGTGCTCGTCTATCTCGATAGTGACAGGAAAAGGTACGCAGTCCCTTTTGAGGTTGATCTTTCAGTCTCGAGGGAGAGGAGTATCGTTTCGGCCCCGGTCCAATCCATGCTGCCGCCAGAGCTTGAAAAGTCTATTGAGCAGTGAAACAGCCCCTTTTTTTATAGGGAGCGGGTTTTGAGGAAGATAAACCATGGAATATCAGCGTAAGCAGCGAGATTGGTCATGGTACGTTGGTATCTTTTTTATAGTATTTTTTCTCTTTCTTTATTTTCAGCTCATCAATGATAAGCTCTCTTATTTAAGGGGGGGCGACGCCGCAAGCTACATTCTGCTTGCAAAGTCCCTGGCCTCGGGGCTCGGGTTTAGCGACTTTAACCTGCCCGGCAACCCCCCGCATACCCAGTACCCCCCGCTCTTTCCGCTCCTGCTCAGTCCGATCATAGCGATCTTCGGCTATAACTTCATGTGGATGAGGTTGCTCGTTATCGGCTTTGGGCTGGCCTCTCTCTATATTATAAGGCTTTTTTTTCTTGAGCGCGTTTCAAAGACCATGTCCTTTGTACTGGTTTTTCTTGTCGGTACGAGCTTCTTTGTCCTCACTCTTGGCGCGGAGATACTCCCGGAGATCGTCTATCTCTTCTTCTCAATGCTCACTCTCTACCTCTTTGAGCGCAATATCGATAGAAAGCCTCCAGTTCCGTACGCAAGATACCTGCCGCTTCTTGCCCCCCTTATGTACTTTACGAAGTTCATAGGCGTCACCATATGCTTCGCCGTTATCTGCGTGCTGCTCTTAAAGATCAAGAGCGAGGTCGAAGAGCGTGCGGGTTACATAAAGAGGCTGGTCTCTTTTCTTGTTATAGGGGTGCTGCCGTTTATTATTTGGTTTCTGCGCAATAGCTTTTACGCCAGAGGAGTGTCAACCTACCAGTCTATAATGTTTCAGTCCGATTATTATGATGCGAGCCTGGGGCAGGCGGGCATTGGCGCGATCTTTGGGAGAATGATGGATAATATATCCATGTACATCTTCGAGGTGCCCGGGGTCTTTCTTACATATATGGAATCGAGAAAGGCGTTACCGGCCCCTGTGCTCAAGGGATTTCTTATCGCGATACTCATCATCTTTCTCATAGGCTTTTTACGAGATCTTATATTAAAAAGAGGGGTTAAGGATTTCTATACCTTTTTCTATCTCGCCATATTGATGGTATGGCCCACTTACGGCACGGGCGACGCTTTACGGTATTTGATGCCTCTGATACCTCTGATCTATTACTATTTCTTCAGAGGCTTTGTGGTCGTTACCTTTCCAGGGACATTCTTTAGAAGGGGCGAGGCGGGGCTCGCCGCCGAGTCCGGCAGTGGTAACCGTCTGCCTATGCTCGTGTTCTTTCCGGTCTGCATTCTTATACTACTTAACCTCGCCCAGATAAGCGGCAGGCTCTTTTCACCTACCGCGCTCAGGCAGATAGTGAGAAGTTCCTTTATACTCAAAGAGAATCTCTTTAAGAGGGTCGAAAGCGTAGAGCTTGGCAGCGCAAGCACCCCCTTCTTTGAGCTGTATGTGCCGTGTTATCACCGGTATCTCAAGGGCGCGAAGAGGCTCGCCATTGCCTCCGGGCCTGGCGATATTATCATGACCCGAAAGCCAGAGGTGGTATCGCTTGTCTCAGGGCGATACGCAATAAGGTTCCCTTATTCGTCCAACGAGAAATTGATCTTGGGATTCATGGAAGAGAACGGGGTAACCCACATCCTCCTTGATAATTGCTACAAGGAGACAAAGAAATACGTCTTGCCTGTAACTGAAAAGTATAATGAGAAGTTTACGGTCTGGCTAGCCGCAGACGGGACGCATTCCGGGATACTAAAGTTGAATAAGTAGTTGTACTTTGATTGGGCGCCTGGCTAACTAGGATGCTTTTTCGTCTTCCGTCTCTTCGCCGAACTCGATCTGCACGGAGGTGTGGCCGAATTCCTGAAAGCGGTTGGTCTTGACCTTTATGTCGCATGGGTTGCAGTGGCCGTATACGTCACAGGGGGTCATCTTCTCGTCGATCTCAAGGGCCGGGTCTAGTATGTTTCCGATAGGCTCGCGTGATTCGTAGAGGTCGCTGTGGCATCTGTAGACCGATCCGTCGGGACCCATGATGAGTTCGGTGGTTTTACATAGCACGTGCTTCTTGAACTTCTTATCGCACGCGCCTTCGTATAGATACTCCCCGTAGAGCTTGCCTTTGTATTCGCCCAGGAATTCCTTGAAACGAAAGTCTATGCCTACGCCAGCGCAATACGTTTGCGCTTCACGGACCTCTTTCTCCTGGACCGGGTGCAGTACGCCCCATATGCCTATGCTGTAACCGGCGTCCTGGAGCTTTACGACCTTCTTCGCCAGCGGCTCCAGTTCCATTACCTCCGGGTGGTAGCTAACGCGTATCGAGGCATAGGGCGAGTCTCTCTTGATCCTCGCGGGGTCTACCTTCTCTATAAACTCGTCCGCGTCGAACTGGAGGTTTGTAAGTATATCGATGCCCAGCCCCTCCTTGATGTTATTTAGAATGTAGATGAAGTCCTTGTGGAGGCTCGGCTCTCCCCCCTGAAGCGTTATGGGCAGGTCGTTTCGGCTTTCTACCCTGTTTATCGCGCGGACCCACTCTTCACCTGATAGATGTTTTTTCGCTTCTACGCTAAGGCCGAAATTGTTTATGCAGTAGCTGCAGGTGAGGTTGCAGGCGAGTGTCAGGAAGGCCGCCGAATAGTTGTAGCTCTCAGGCAGTAAAACTTTCTTAAGCTCGTTCATCGGCCTGTTTCCCCTTTATCAGTTCCTTTATCGCATCAAAGACCCTTTCGGGCTTTATGTCATACATGCACGATTTATCGAGCACGCATTTCGTGCTCAGGCACGGCAGACAATCAAAGTCACCCTCAGGCAGGAGTTTTATGCCATCTTTTATGTAGACCTCGCTCTCCAGCGTTGGCCCGAAGAGCGCGATTATTTTCTTCCCGAGCGCGTGGGCTATGTGGAGGCCAAGGCTGTCGTTTGTCACCAGTAGCCTTATTGAGTTGATCCACTCGATATATTCCTCTATGGAGCCAAGCCCCTCCTGCCATGATATGGAATATTCGTCGCCTATCTGTTCCTTCAAGCGCAACCAGTAGTTGTGGGGCCACGCCTTTATGGGCCATTTGTCTCCAACCTGATGGTTAAAGCCAACGTCAATGCTTTCTTCACTGGCCGGCTTGTAGCCGATCTTAGGGCATTCACCCTGCCACTTGGAACCTACCATCTCGAAGAGGATGTCCTCCCAGTACCTGCCGCTTTCCATCTTGTCGTCCGGGTTTCTACATATTTCGAGCACCTGATGGGAGCCGTCATAGGCCATGGCAATGCCGGCTTCCGGGTCGAACCTGAAACCGAAACGCCTCCAGGCGGTAAGCCCGTCCGAGAAAGCGCATATGCCCGCGACCTTTTCAAGGTTTACTACAGTATCGAACCTCTCCGCCTGGAG
>CBDVCO010000020.1:0-22717 GCA_965372515.1 uncultured bacterium
TATATAGGCCGTTCTTTTTTATAGATCTGTTTTTAAGGGAGGTTTTAAGATGAATATCGGCGTGCTTACCGGGGGCGGTGACTGTCCGGGGCTTAATGCTGTTATAAGGGCTATCGTAAAGAAGGGCCATCAGCTCGGGTTTACTTTTACGGGTATCAAGGACGGCTGGCTCGGACTTATAGAGAATAAGACGGTACCGCTGACGGTCAAGTCGGTCTCAGGTATTTTGCCCCGGGGTGGAACAATACTCGGTACCTCCAGGACCAACCCGTATAAGAAAGACGGCGACGAGAAGAAGGTCCTTGATAATATTAAACTGCTCGGCCTCGACGCGATCATCTGCATAGGCGGGGACGATACCCTCGGGGTAGCGACCAAACTATTTGACAAGGGTATTAAGACGATCGGCGTTCCCAAGACCATAGATAACGACCTGTCAGGTACCGATGTGACATTCGGTTTCGATACCGCGGTAAATATTGTAACAGAGGCGCTCGACAGGCTTCACTCCACCACCGAGAGCCATCACAGGGTAATGGTAGTGGAGGTCATGGGCAGGCACGCCGGCTGGATAGCGGTACACGGCGGCATCGCGGGCGGCGCGGATATCATACTCATCCCCGAGAGGCCCTTTAATGTTGACGACATAGTGGATGTCGTCAACAAGAGGAGGGAGGAGGGAAAGACATTCAGCATCGTAGTTATCGCCGAGGGGGCTATTCCCGAGGAGGTCGGCGGCCATGTTACAAAGGACCAGGAGCTTGACGCGTTCGGCAATGTAAAGCTCGGCGGAGTGGGCGAGCTTGTGGCCGGCGAGGTGGAAAAACGCACCGGGCTTGAGACGCGCTACGTGGTGCTCGGTCATCTCCAGCGCGGAGGTACGCCTACCGCCTACGACAGGGTGCTGGCTACGCGCTACGGTGTCAGGGCGGTAGAGCTGGCTAGTGAGGGAAAGTTCGGCCGGATGGTCGCGCTCAAGGGCAATAGTATTGTAGATGTCTCTCTTAAAGATGCCACGCATAAGACCAGGACCGTTGACGATGAACTATATTCCATTGCCCGGGTATTCTTCGGCTGATCGGCCGTCATTTGCCCTGGGGCCGGGTCAAGGAAGGGGCGGGGTTCAGCTCCAGTATCATTTTGGCCTTCCTGAGATTTTCTTTTGCCACGTCGTATTGCGGATCCAGTTTCAGGGCTATCTCAAATTCCGCCTTTGCTTCATGAAATAGATTTTTCTTTCCGTAGAGCACGCCGAGGTTGTTGTGCAGGTTGGGACTCGAATAGTCCGCCTCAATGGCGATCCTGGCCTCCTTAATGGCCTCGTCTATCATCCCGCGTTTTGAGAGTTCTCTGATGTAAAGGAATCTGAAGAGCGCGTAGTTCGGAGCCTTTTCAAGCGTGTCACGGATAAGTGTCAGTTGGTTTCTCCAGACAATATTTCTCTTTATAGTCCAGACGGATAAAAGGACCAGGGCGGCCAGCATGAAGAGCGCGATGGCAATCTTTGTATTGTTATAAAGGGATATCTTTGTCCCTTTTACGTGAATTTTTTCGTCAAGTTTTTTTATTGCCATAGAGACCAGCAGGCCTATCAGTATGGAGTACCCGGCGCACGGAAGATATAAGAACCTGTCGGCGTAGACCGGGGCGCCCTGCACCCAGCCGAAGAAGAGCACCGGTATCAGCGGTAGCGTTATCCATAGTGCGCATAAGAATATCTTCGGCCTCGAGTGCCTCACCCTTATAACGATAAAGGCCAGGATAATGATGAGGATAAGGAGCAAGATGGCCCTTATGTCCAGGAGCGAAGTGAGAGGGGCGCTCATCTGATAGACATAGAAGGCAAGGTCATAGGGGAACAGGAGTTTCTGGAATAACTTTCCGATAAGCGGCAGGAGATTTATTATATATAGATATGGCGTGAGTATCCTCTCGCTCTCCGTCGGCACCATCGCCCCCAGAGAATAGAGCCTTATGGCGAAGTAAGAGGCAAAGGCGACAATGATAGGCATAAACCTCTTTATCCAGAAGCCCAGGGGCAATAAGGGCTTCTTCTTTATCTTAAGGTCGTATACGAATAAGAGGATCGGAAGCGTTATGGCTGTCTCCTTTGTGAGTATCGCGAGGAAGAAGGCTATGGCCGATAAGATCATCCGCTCTTTCGTGTAGAGATAGAAGCTTAAGAGATAGAATATCGCGAGCCCGAGTACGTTTATTCCGGATATAAAAGCGACATTTTCGGCATGGATCGGATGGACGGCGAAGATCAGTGCCGGGAGCAGGGCTAAAAGTCGATTTTGGTATGCGGGCCTTGTGTCAATGGAGGCCCCTTTGATCAGAGGCTTCGATATAAAGAAGAGGAGCAGAACATTTCCCGCATGTATGATTATATTGACTATGTGGTATCCCCAGGGCTTAAGCCCCGAGATGGCGTAGCCGAGCATGAGGAAGAGGTGGAAGCCGGGCCTGTAGAAGTTCGGGTCGGCCTTATTGATTTGATCTTCCGGCAAAGAGGCGAAGACCGGAGAAAAGAGGATATCCGGGATATGTCTCCAGTCCCTTATCCACATGTTATTAACAATGAAGTGGTTGTCGTCGAAGACGAACTCTCCAGCAATTGAATTCAGATAGATAGCGATAGAAGAGAGTATGAGGAATATTATGGAGACGGATTCCCATCTGGAATTATCATTTGTTTCTGGCATTAATAGGCTCTCAGTTCGATTATTATAAAGAGACTCTATCTTTTATCAACTATCCGCGCAACTCTTTTTACCGTCATCCGGGTTTTTTCATGGAGCTTTCCCCCTCTTTTTGCTATCCTTTATCATCAATAGCAATTGCTTTTTTTAACCAATTCCGGTCTGTTTTATATAAAGGCGGGCCGGGACATATCTGCGGGATTCTCTATGGCGGCCAAAGAGGTGCTTAGCGAGGGTGAGGAGCGTTTTGAGAGGGGAAGGCGTTTTGTCGGCCTCTTCCTCGCCCCGATAGTCTTCCTTGTTATATATTTTACGCCTATCTCCTCGCTCTCTACAGAGGCGCACAGGCTCTTTGCGATAATAGGCTTTGTGCTCGTCTTCTGGCTTTCGGAGACCGTGCCCTTACCAATAACCGCGCTCCTTGGAGCGGTGCTTAGCGTAGTGCTCGGCGTGGCCCCTGCCAAGGTGGTACTCGCGCCATTTGCAAACCCCCTGGTCTTTCTCTTTATCGGAAGCTTTATCCTCGCAGAAGCCATCATATACCACGGGCTCGATAGAAGATTCGCCTTTGCCATAGTCTCAATAAGGTTTCTTCAGGCGAGCCCCTTGAGAATACTCTTCGCTCTCGGCCTTATAAGCGCCGCCGCCTCTATGTGGATCAGCAACACGGCGGCTACGGCGATGATGCTTCCCATAGGGCTTGGCATACTGAACGCCATGCGCGATATCGATTCGGAGTCAAGTGAAAAAAATGTTGTGACCGCAAGGTTTTCAAGCGCGTTGATGCTGATGATAGCCTACGGCGGCTCTGTAGGAGGCATAGCCACGCCCGTTGGCACTCCGCCCAACCTCATAGGCATCGGCATGATCGACTCACTCATAGGAGTGAGGCTTAGTTTCTTCGACTGGATGAGCTTCGCTCTCCCAATAACCGTGGTGATGTTCGTCTATCTCTTTATAGTCCTCGGTGGGCTAGCGCTTGGCAAGGGCGCCAAGGGCGGCGATGGGATAAGGGCCTATGTCGAGAGCGCGAGGGCAAAGCTTGGTGGCTGGAAACGGGGTGAGGTAAATACCGCCTTTGTCTTTGTGCTTACGGTAACACTGTGGGTACTCCCGAGCGTTGTGGCGCTCTTTATCGGCAAGGAGGCCGATCTTTCGGTGCTCTTAAAGTCGAGACTAAATGTCGGTGTCGTGGCCCTGGGCTCGGCGATACTTTTATTTATCCTGCCGCTCGATATGAGTAAATTAAAGTTCACCATGACGTGGGAGAGAGCGGTGCGTATAGACTGGGGTACGATACTGCTTTTCGGCGGCGGCCTCTGTCTCGGGAAGCTCATGTTTTCCACAGGGCTCGCCGAGGCGTTCGGCAAGGGGCTTACCGGCTTTACCGGCGCGTCAACGCTCTGGGGGGTCACCGCCATATCGATAATCGTCGCGATAATCATGAGCGAGACCACAAGCAATACGGCGAGCGCGAATATGGTCATCCCGGTTGTCATTGCCGTGGCGCAGAGCATAGGGGTCTCTCCGCTCCCGCCCGCGCTTGGGGCGTGTCTCGGAGCTAGCTTCGGCTTCATGATGCCGGTTAGCACCCCGCCGAACGCGATCGTCTACGGCTCCGGGCTCGTGCCAATACTTACGATGGTCAAGAGGGGGATAGTCTTCGATATCGGCGGTTTCTTTATTATCATGGCCGGACTAAGAATCCTCTGCCCGCTTCTGGGGTTTATGTAAAAGGGTATTTTTGAGAGAACCAAGTTGAAAAAAGGTTCTCTCAATAACACCGTCCTTTAGTAAGCTTCAAGCTTCAATGGATAAGGGATATGGCAGACAAGTTCTATGCGGACGCGATGCTCGGGAGCCTTGCGCGCTGGATGAGGGTGCTTGGTTACGACGTAGAGTACGAAAGTGCCATTGACGACCGCCTTCTGGTTCGAAGGGCTCTTAGCCAGGGGCGTATAGTACTAACGAGGGACAAGCAACTCTCCGTGAGGAGGTCGCTCAGGGGGAGGGTCCGTTTTATAGAGAGCGATCAACTTGAGAGTCAGTTAAGACAGGTGGTCGAGAGGTACCCCATAGGAGAAGAGGGCTTCCTTACAAGGTGTCTTAGATGCAACACGCCTCTTGAAGATATTGAGAGGGAAGAGGTAAGGGGGGAGGTTCCCGCCTATGTATTCGAGACAGAGAAAAGGTTCAGAAAATGCGGGCCATGTGGCAAGATTTACTGGCCCGGCACTCACAGGGCCCATATGACAGGAGAGATAAGAAGAATTACGGGTCGTAAGCAGAAATAACAAATACTTAAAACTTAAAGGATACGCTCTGGGCTATGATCCGGCATCTCTAATGCCGGGGGTAACCCTCCTCTCTTCGCATTTCTCCTTTCCCCCCTCTACCTCTCTCGATAAAAATGTTTTCTCGAATAGAGCCCCGGCCATATGGTAAGATATACAGGTTTTGATAGGTTTCTCTAGACGATAATTTTCAATTGGGACTGAACAGATGACCGAATCCAATGTCACAAGCGAAGATACCCGAACCAGGCGGCTTCCACGCTGGAGCCGTTATGTCAACGCTTTGATCGCAGGAGAGATATCTGCCATAACGCGCTACTACGATCGTGTTATCCAGTGGCTTCCAAGAGCTGAGGATACAGGCTTTCTCTTAGACAAGATAGACGCTCCGGAGAAGTCGGTGGTCAAAGAGGGCGAGAAGTTTCCAAACCTTAAAAAGGAGAGGGAAACGAGGAGCGCGATACTTCTAAACGGTACTTTTAACCACCACTACGATATTCAGGGGCTCTTGATGGAATTGAAGGGGTCGCTTTCGAGAACCTCGCGCCTTCTTGTGGTCGCCTATAACCCTTATCTTAACTGGCTCTACAGGCTCGCCAATCTTTTAAGGATTCGTAAAGGCGAACTGCCGACGACCTTTGTAACCACGGTCGATGTCGAAAATATCGCGAGGCTTTCGGGCTATGCGCTGGTTCGCGTCCGGCCACTGGTCTATATTCCATGGCCGCTTTTTGGTCTGACCACTTTTTTGAACCGCCTTCTTGCCGCCCTTCCATGGATCAGGTGGTTTAGCTTTGCCCACCTATTGGTGCTTCGTCCCATTATACCTGAGAAGAGAAGAAGACCATCGCTATCGTGCGTAATCCCGGCGCGAAACGAAAAGGGCAATATAGAGGACGCCATTAAGCGCATGCCGGACTTTGGGTGCGATCTGGAAATTATATTTGTCGAAGGTTCATCCAATGACGGGACGTGGGAGGAGATTACGAGGGTCAAAGAGAAGTACGGGGACGAATTTAATATAAAGGCCTTTCAGCAAACAGGAGAGGGAAAGAGCGATGCGGTCCGTCTCGGTTTTTCAGAGTCTATTGGCGAGCTGTTGACCATCCTCGATGCCGACCTTACGATGCCGCCGGAGCATCTGGCGCGTTATTATGACGCCTACTGTGACGGCGACGCCGACTTTATAAACGGTTCCCGTCTCGTCTATCCGATTGAGGGTAATGAGATGCGTTTTCTAAACCGCCTGGGAAATGTATTTTTCGCTAAAGCGCTCAGCCGGGTTCTTGACGTGCGCATAAGCGATTCGCTCTGCGGGACAAAGCTCCTTACAAGGCACGACTATGAACGCATGGTAAGGTGGCGTAGAGACTTCGGGGATTTCGATCCTTTTGGGGATTTTGAATTGATCTTCCCCGCCGCTGTCCTCGCGCTCGATATAGTGGATATCCCGATACGGTACAAAGAACGCACATACGGCTCTACGAATATCAGGCGTTTTCGCCACGGACTTATGCTATTCAGGATGGCGTTCGTTGGGCTTTTAAGGATCAGAATGGGCGCAAAGATCTAAGGGCCTTTGTAGCCGGTGGCCCGGCCCATGCCCCCTCTTTCGGGAGTGGAAAAGGTATTGATTATAAGTGTAGTGTGGTAAAATAATCAGGTTTGACGGATTTTTTAGAGACTATTCGACGTTGGCCTTCGGGCCATTTGTGGAGGGGAAACAAGTAATCAAAAGGAAAAACAGACCATGAAGAAACTCATAACGTTTATGGCGATAGCGCTCGTTGTTTCAATAATCTCGGGGTGCGGCCCCAAAGACTCGAAGGAGCAGATCCTGGATGAGATGATAGGGGCTTACGGGGGCCCGGAGAATCTAAAAAAACTCGACTCATATATCTCTGTCTGGACTATGGAGGTAAGGGTGAGACCGCAGAAGGGCAAGGCCGTAAATTTTGTCGATCAGGCCGGCAGATTAAGGGTCGAGCTTTTATACCCCAATAGAGCTGAAACGAGGGTGATAAACGGCACCAAAGGATATAAGGGATACAATAAAGAGCCGCTTCAAGAGGTCCACGGGCCGAAGCTCGACTCGATGAAGCTCCAGCTCATGAGGCTCTATACGCCGCTTACTTTGAAAAATAAAGGCGGTATAACAATAACCGAAGGCGAGGGGGTAAAGTATATCACGCTTAAAGAGGGCTCGCTTACCACGGTATATCATGTAAACGCGACAACATTTCGGATAGAGAAGGTCGTTGGCACACTTAATATGGGTGGGCGCGAGATGGAGTTTCAAACAGAGTACTCGGATTTTAAGAAGGTCAATGGCGTACTTATGCACCACAGGGAGAATAAGTTCGCGGCCGGGATGAATACCGCGGAGCTCTTCTTAAAAGAGGTTAAGCTCTCAGCCAAGCACGACGACAGTCTCTTTAAGTAATATAAGCCGACCCGGAAAAGGGGAATTTCCCTCTCCGGGTCGGCTCTCT
This sequence comes from uncultured bacterium, assembly GCA_965372515.1. Lineage (GTDB taxonomy): Bacteria > Desulfobacterota > GWC2-55-46 > GWC2-55-46 > JAJCZF01 > CBDVCO01. Next base: position 7,489 of record CBDVCO010000020.1, read on the forward strand.
CTTTAACTTTTAGGTGTCCGGTCTATGATGGATGGTTACCTGCTCGTAATGATGACAGTCTCAAGCGAGGCCGAAGCCGCCGAGCTTGGCCGCAGCGTCGTCGAAGAAGAGCTCGCCGCGTGTTGTAATATCTTGCCGGGGATAAGGAGTATCTATCGCTGGGAGGGTAAGGTCTCGGACGAATCCGAGGTGCTCTGTATCATGAAGACGCGCGCCGGGCTCTTCGATAAGCTAAAGGCCCGCCTGGAGGAGCTCCACAGCTATGAGGTGCCTGAGATTATCGGCATAAATATCGATGCCGGTCTAAGCCGGTATCTAAAATGGATAGACGAGAGCACCATCTCCTGTTAGAGCCGTATTTTTTCCTCTTTTCCCTACATATATGATAGTAAGCGTTGTGCAGTAGAAGAGCCCGTAAATTAGGCAGGTTCCGGCGCGCCGGGAAAGATCGGGCCAATGTGGCGGCGGGTGTGGGAAATCCCTTGATAATATTACCCATTATAAATATAATACGTGATTGCCGACCAACTATCCGTTTGAAAGGAGATATATGGAAAACGATAATTTTCTAAGGGCCTGCAGGAGAGAAGAGACCGACCATACGCCCGTGTGGCTTATGCGCCAGGCAGGCCGTTATATGAAGGAATATATGGCGTTAAAGGAAAAATACTCTTTCCTTGAGATGTGTAGGACGCCGGAGATAGCCTGCGAGGTAACGCTCCAGCCCATAAATGCCTTTGAGCTCGACGCGGCGATCATCTTCGCCGACATACTCCTGCCTCTCGAGGGTATGGGCATAGAGTTAAGTTTCGCGAAGAATATGGGCCCTGTCATAGGAAATCCCGTAAGGACCAGGGCTGATATCGACGCGATAAGGATAATAAACCCCGTTGAAGATGTGCCCTATCTCCTTGAGGCGATAAAGCTTGTAAAGAAAGAGCTTAACGACAAGATCCCGCTCATAGGCTTCGCGGGCGCACCCTTTACTCTCGCGAGCTATATTATAGAGGGCGGCGGCAGCAAGAATTATCTCAATGCCAAGGGTCTCATCTTCGGTGATCCCGAAGCCTGGCACACTCTGATGGGGAAGATCACAGAGCTTACCGGCGCATATCTGAATGCCCAGATAGACGCCGGTGTTAACACCGTCCAGATATTCGACAGTTGGGCAGGGTGTTTAGGCCCTGAGGATTATAAAGAGTTTGTTCTTCCCTATACAAAGAAGGTAATAGAATCGATCAAGGGCAGGGTGCCTGTCATCAACTTCTCCACCAATACCGGCACATACTTAAATATTTTAAAAGAGGCCGGCGGCGATGTAATGGGCGTGGACTGGAAGGTGAACCTGGACGAGGCATGGGAACAGATAGGTCCGGAGTTTGCCATCCAGGGCAATCTCGACCCGGTTCTTTTGTTCGCGCCGAGAGATGTGCTCATAAAGAGGGTAAAAGAGGTACTTGACAGGGCAGGCGGCAGGCCGGGGCATATCTTCAACCTCGGCCACGGGATAATCCTCGGCACACCTGTCGATAACGTTAAAGCAGTCGTGGACACGGTCCACGAGTACACACAGAAAGGTTAGTCCATGAACGAAAAAAAGCAAAAGGCAATACTCTTTTTGGCCTTCGGCGGGGCGGACAGCCTCGACGATGTAGAGCCCTTTATAAAAAATGTGATAAGCCCCAGGACCCCAAGCCCGGAGCTTCTGACCGACGCGAAGATGCGTTATACCATGATAGGCGGAAGCTCACCGCTGTTGCACATTACAAGGGCGCAGGCCCTGGAAGTCAAGGAGCTTTTACTGATAGATGGCAGGGAAGAGATAGAGGTCTATATCGGCATGAGGAACTGGGCCCCGTATATAAAAGATACCTTAAAGGAGATGAAAGAAGACGGCGTCACCGAGGTAGTAGCAATAATCATGGCCCCGCATCAAACGCCGGTGGCTACGGGCGGTTACAACAAGGCCGTAGAGGAGGCGCTCACCGAACTTGGCGGCGGCCTTACGGTGGAATTTGCCGATAGTTTCTTGACGAACCCCAATTTTGAGAACGCCGTTATGGAGAACATGCATACGGCGCTTACGATCTTTATGGATATAAGGGATAAGGACAAGATACTTTATATCTATACGGCACATTCACTACCCGTAAAGGCGCTTGAGAACGATCCGTATGTCTCGCTTATAGAGGAGACGGTGGATTCGTTAAATGCGAAATTTACGAAATATAATTCCAAGATAGCCTATCAGAGCAAGGGCGGCGGCCCCGTGGAGTGGCTTGGCCCGACGGTCGAAGAGGTTATGGAGGAGGCGAAAGAGGATGGCATGGAGGGGGTGCTTGTTACACCCGTCGGTTTTGTCTCCGACCACGTTGAGACGATGTACGATATAGACATTCTCTATAAGGAGAAGGCCAAAGATCTCGGTCTGAGGTTTACCAGAGCAAAGTCGCTCAATACATCAGCTTATTTCATTAAGGCGCTTAAGGAGAGTGTTGAGCCCTACCTCTACTAAAACCATGAAGAGAGTCGTTATCATAGGGGCGGGAATCGGGGGACTTTCTACCGCGCTTAGTCTTGAGCAGGGGGCGGTGCTTAAGGGTAAGGCGCTTGAGATCATACTCCTTGAGCGTAAGGAACGGATCGGTGGAAATATAAGGACCGAGAGGGTGGACGGTTTTTTGATCGAAGGGGGCCCCGACTGTTTTCTATCTGAAAAGCCCTGGGCAATGGAACTCGCCAAGAAGCTTGGCCTGGGAGATAAGCTCCTACCCACGAACGAGAAAAACAAGAAGACCTTCGTACTTTCAGGTGGCAGGCTTCATGAACTTCCCGAAGGTGTAATCCTCATGATACCGACCAAGGTCATGCCCTTTCTTAGAAGCTCGCTTATTTCGTTTGTTGGAAAGATCAGGATGGGGCTTGAGATCTTTATTCCAAAGAAGAAGACGGACGAGGATGAAAGCCTGGGCGACTTTGTCACGAGGAGGCTTGGTAAAGAGGCGCTCGATAAGATCGCCGAGCCTTTAATAGCGGGCATTCACGGGGGAGACCCGAAGAGCATGAGTGTCAGGGCGAGCTTCCCGAAGTTTGTTCAGATGGAGGAGCAGTACGGAAGCCTTATCCGGGGCATGCTCGCCAAGATGAGTAAAATGCGCGGCGCTGGTAGGCCGGCCGGGGCAGCGGGAGATGGGGAAGGGGAAGGGGCAGGGCAGGGGGGAGCCCCTAAGCCGAGGGTTACGATGTTCATGACGCTCAAGGACGGGCTCTTTGAACTAGTGGATAAGCTTGCCGCGCGCCTTGAGATGACGACCATCAAGAGCGGGGTGAGTGTTAGCGCGGTTGATAGTAAAGAAGACGGTTATGAGGTGCAGATCGAGGGCGGAGAAATAATTGCCTGCGATGCGGTGGTAATCGCGACCCCGGCCTATGCGGCGGCCGGCATCCTCTCAGCCCTTGACAGAGAACTGGCGGAACTCTTAACTACCATCCCGTATGTATCGACGGCCACTGTCTCGCTTGGGTTTAAGAAGAGCGATATAAAAAAGGAGCTTAACGGCTTCGGGTTCGTTATACCGAAGAAGGAGAATAAACGCATCATGGCGGCCTCATTCGTATCGATGAAGTTCGCGCACCGCGCCCCCGACGATGCGGTCCTTATCAGGTGCTTTGTCGGCGGGGCCAAGAATGAGGACCTGGTATTTTTAAGCGATGATAAAATAGCCCAAATCGTTTCCGAGGACCTGAAGGATATCTTGGGGCTAGAGGCCGAACCGATATTAAGGCGAATATTCAGGTGGCATAAGGCCATGCCGCAGTACACGATCGGACATGAGGAGCGCGTGGCCTCTCTGGAAGAGCGCATGGAGAGCCACCGGGGCCTCTATCTCGCCGGAAGCGCCTATCACGGCGTCGGCATAAGCGATTGCATCAGGATGGGCGAGGAGAGGGCAAGTGAGGTCCTCGACCATCTGGGTATCTAGTTCACCAAGGGCCCGAGATATAGCAACCAACCTCTTGAATCAGCTAGTCTTTTGATTACCGGAACCTTCCTTTTTGACAAAAACCAAAAAAAGATGTACAACAATACAGTTGATTTGTTAAGGTGATTTCATCCGGAGACGTATTTTCTTGAAATTTGTTTAAAAACATAATGAATTTCTATAACCTCAACGAAGAGTTATATATATAAGAGCATTGCATCTTTTGACTGCATTAAAAGTCCTACGCCGTATGGAGGAAGCTCAATATGGCCATTCTTCAAAGATTTTTCAAATCTGGAGAAGCGGATAGCGGTCTTCCGGAGCTAGTTGACCAGCCGGAAACTACATATACCGGCACACCCATCACGCCCATCAAGTACGGCCTTCCCAAAGAGATAGATTCCATCTGCCCCGACTGTATGGAGATCATAAAGGCAACACTCTATTCAGATGGCGGCAAGGTCTGGATCAAGAAGAACTGCGCCCGTCACGGGGATTTTAAGGATATCTTCTACGGCGACGTGGATCTCTATCTTAGGAGCGAGGACCTGTGGTTCGGCGATGGCAGGGGCATAGAGAATCCGGCCATAAGAAAGGCCACGCGGTGCCCTTCCCAGTGCGGTCTTTGCAACATGCATATGAGCCACAGCGGCCTTCCTATTATAGATCTTACAAACAGGTGCAACCTCACATGCCCGGTATGCTTCGCCAATGCCAATGCCGCAGGCTACCTCTACGAGCCGAGTTTTGACGAGGTCGTAAAGATGTTAGAGACCATTGCGGGCCAAAAGCCGGTCAAGGCCGACAGGGTCCAGTTCTCCGGAGGTGAGCCGACCGTAAGGCCGGACTTCCTGGATATCGTCAGAAAGACGAAGGAGATGGAATTTAACTATGTCCAGGTCAATACGAACGGAATAAAGATGGCTGACCTGGATTTCGCCCGGGCCTCGAAGGAGGCGGGCGTCCACAACCTCTACCTCCAGTTCGACGGACTCTCAGACGACATCTATAAAAAGACCCGCTCCAAATCGCTTCTCGCTTGTAAGCTCCAGGCCATAGAGAACTGCAGGAAGGTAAATATGGACGTGGTGCTTGTAGTAACTATGGTCAAGGGTTATAACGACCACCAGGTCGGGGATATCGTACGTTTTGCCGCTGAGAATAACGATGTGATTAGCGGCATCGCCTTCCAGCCCGTGAGCTTTGTAGGGAGGTTCAGCCAGACCAGCAGGCTTGAGAAGCGTTATACGCTCGGCGACCTTGCGCGCGACATTCAGGATCAGACCGGATATATCGATATGCAAAGGGACTGGATGCCGATCGGTATTACATCGGCCATCTCCAAGCTCGCAACGGCGCTTAGCGGCAAGCAGGAGTTTACGGCCACGCTCCATCCCCACTGCTCGCAGGGGGCCTACTTCTATATAGGCGATGACGGGGACGTAAAGCCCATAAGCGAGTTTATCGATATCGAGCTCTTCTTAAAAGACCTGATAGAGCTTTCAAGGAAGGTCAAGCCATCCAGGTTCGCGCTATTTTCAAAGGTAAAGATCTTTTATAAACTAAGAAAGCATTTCAAGGCGGAGCGTGCTCCCAAGGGGCTAACCTTTGATCTCTTTCTCGAAAGCCTCGAGGGCTATCAGGATAAGAATAAGAGGAGGATCTTCGGGGTTGAGGAGAAGACGCGCCATTTCTTTGTCGCGGGTATGCATTTCATGGACGCCTACAACTTCAGTGTCGAGAGGGTCATGAGGTGCGTTGTCCACTACCCCGACCCGGAAGGACATCTCTATCCCTTCTGCGCCTATAACGGCGCGCCGGTATACAGAAAGAGGGTGGAAAAAAAGTTCAAGCATTCGGCCGATGACCTAAGGAAGAAGATCATAGCCGAGGGGCACCCGAAGGAGCTTCGAGTTGTCGCAAGGAAGATGGGTGTGGACTTTGACGGCAAGGAGCGATAGCGACACGTAAAAAAGTTTCGGCACAAAAGGCGCTGGCAATTGCCAGCGCCTTTTTCTTTTACGAGGCTACTTAACGTAAAACTTTATTGCCTCTGTCTCCACAGGCATATTGCCGCCCGGCGGCCAAACTTTGGCGAGCGCCGTGTGTGAGCCGCGCGAAAGTGTCCAGAGATATTCTAGGGTTTTCGTAGAGCCGACAAGAGAGCCGTCAACTATCCACTCAACCTTATCTGCCGGCGTATCTTCACTTAGTATGAAGGCGAAGGCCTCGAGCTCGTCCGGGACGCGGGGGTCCATGGCTAATTGAAGGCCGGGCGTTGGTTGTAATAGGTGAGGGGTAATCTCGCTCTTGGCAGTGACTGTAGTGATATCTTCCCCATTATCTTCTCTGTGTATGGAACAGGTATGGGCCGGGGTCTCGCTCGGCTCGAACCATTCGTTCATTGTAGGGCAGTCCGGGCTGGCGAGTTCACCGCTTACGCGGCAAATGGTCACGCCTTTAAGCCTGGGGCTTAAGTAAAGTGGACTAGCTTCTTTGTGGCGGTTAAGTTCGGCGAAGACCGCCCTTAGTACGAGCGCGGGGCCCCTTGAGCCGGTTACCTCCTTCATCGCTTTCTGGTCGAGGTTGCCCATCCATACGCCTACTGTATAGCGGTGTGAAAAACCCACGGCCCATGCGTCCCTGTAATCGGTAGAGGTGCCGGTCTTTACCGCCGTCTGGGTTGGAAAACGGAGCAGGTTGCCGCTTCCGAACTCAAGGCGCCTTGCCTCCGGGTCCGAGAGGATGTTTGCGACCAAGGAGCTCGCCTCCTCGCTGTAGACGCGTTTTGCGCTTGGTTGAGCCGTCTCGCTCTTTACCAGACGAAGAGGACGAAAGACTCCGCTTCTCGCTAGTGTTGCGTAGGCCCGCACAAGTTCAAGGAGCGTTACCTCGCCGTTACCGAGGGCGAGACCCTCGCCGTAGTGGTTCGGGTGGCGCGTGAGGCTGGTGAAGCCGACCTCACGAAGGCGATCTAAGAACTCTTGAGTGCCCGTATATTGAATCGCGCGTATCGCCGGGATATTGAGCGAATTCCCGAGGGTGTCCCTGAGCCTTAGGGGACCGTAGTTCTCCCTGCTGTAATTGTGGTAAGTATGAAGACCCGTGCCCACGGGACGCGCAAGTGGGGAGTCGTTTATGATTGTCGCCGCGCTCCAGCCTTTTTCAATCGCGAGCGCATAGAGAAGAGGTTTTAGAGTAGAGCCGGGCTGGCGCGGCGTGGTCACCGCGTCTATCTGGCTTCCGTGTTTCCCATCGGAAAAATCCCCCCCGTTTACCCATACAAGGATCTCATCGGTTGTGTGGTCTACGGCAATGACCGCTCCGTCGGTAACGTCTCTTGCCTGTAGGTCCTTTAGGCGGCCGTCCAGAATTTCCTGGACCCTGCCCTGAAGCGAGACCTCTATGGTGGTAAAGAGGCGCCCCTTTTTCTGGTGGGTATCGAGCCCCTCTCTGTATATGTGGTTTACGAAATGGCTCGCCTGAATTGGGAGCTTTGAGCTTAGAAGGAGAAGTTCACCTTCCTCAACGCTTGAATAAACCTCTTCGGTGAGCGCCCCTGCGTCGAACATGCGGCGAGCGAGGTGAGCTAGAGGTTTATCAATACGCGAAGTGGAGCGCCTTAAGTCAAGGCGTCCGGGAGCGCGGACGAGTACCGCAAGGGCGAGCATCTCTCTTGGGCTTAAGGTGTCGAGATCACGGTCGAAGTAATAGCCGGCCGCCTGCACCACCCCGCGTCTGTTTGCCGCGTATGGTATCTGGTTTAAATAAAATTCGAGTATGTCGGCCTTGGAAAATCGCTCTTCGAGTTGGCCCGCCTCAAGACCCTCGAGCCACCTCGACCAGACGGTGCGAGGCCGCTTGTGAAGCATCCTTACTACCTGTTCGCTTATAGTGCTTGCGCCCCTTATGGCAGAGAAGGATCTTATGTTCTCTACGAGCGCGTGCGCGCGGGCCAGCCAGTCCACGCCTCCGTGACTATAGAAGCGTTTGTCCTCGGCCTCTATGAAGGCCCGTTGCAGGAGGTCGGGGACCTCATGGAGTTCTGTATAGTCGTGAATGTTCCAGCGGTTCTGGTAGGTGACGATAAGCGGGGTGCCGCTTTGGTCGAGGATCTGCACCTTCCTCACCTCAGAGGTGTCGAGGGAAAGTGAGGCGGGTAGCGGTCTCAGGTCGAGTCTGGTCTTTAAAGTAATTGTCCCTGCAAATAAAAGGAGCACAAGACCGGCAATTATAAATGTGCGCGTTCTAAGTAATCTGAGACGCATCGGCTACTCCGCTTTGTCTACATTCAAAGTCGCGGGGCGGCCTTTTCCGAAGACGTCCGGGTCGTACATCTCTTCGGCGTGTAGCGGCATGACCGAGAACTCTCCGGGGGCTATGGCCTGGGCAACATATGAGAGATGGTAGTTACCCGCCGGGAGGTACTCGGAATAAAAACGCACCGCATGGTGGCGAAGTTCCTTGTGGTAGAAGCTCCAGCGCGAGTACCCGTAATCGCGCCAGTCGTCATAGCGATACCAGAAAGACGCGCCGGAGCGTTTGGTCTCGCCCTTGTCCGCGTCTACGGTCGACGTTGTGGCGAGATCCCGGTTAACCGGCTCGAGGCCGCCTGGAACCGGGTCGTCGACCACAACGAAGTTGCGGGCTGTCGGGAGCGAGAGAAAGATGTCAACCCTCACGAGCTCGCCGGTCTCTAGCTCCATATTGGTGTCGAGTATTATCCACTCTCCGTCGCGCTCCACGCTGTACTCACGGCGTACCTCAATGCCTGAGTTTATGGGATCTGTCTTAAGTTCAGCGGGGGCGTAGAAGAGCCTCGTCGAATAGTAGAGCCTCCCCTTGCCCCTGCGTTCGAGTCTTACTGTCGCCTTGCGGCCGGGGTCGCCTTCCTTTATGGGCCGCTCCAGCTCTTTGGCCTCGTCGCGGAGATCCTTAAAGTACGTCCCTCCCATGGGTTCCATATCGAGCCAGGTGTTAAGCGTCATTTCGGGCTTCTCATTTTCATATAACCTGCTGAAATCAATAAGCGAGTTCATGCAGAAGAGATTCTCCTGCGTGTTCTCCCACCGCCCGCTTTGGCCGCGTGTCTGGGTTATGGTCCTTACGAGTTTGAAAGGTATCTCGCCTGCTTCTTCTTCTCCCTGGGGTGTTTCTGAATATTGTAGAAGCGAGCTGAGTATTGCGCAGTTGTCCCTCAAGGGGGTCGCTAGTATACGCGCGTAGCCGCTGTCGACCTCTTCGCTGAAGATGAACTTGCCTCCGGTCTGGTTTGAGTGAGCAAGGATCATATCCACTACCTCGGAGCGCATATCAGCTGTTGCGTCCAGTTTAAGAAGGGCCTGGAGATAGTGGGCCTTTCCAAAGAGGCTCATCTCCTTAAGGTGGACTCGGTGCCGTCTTATATCGGAGAGGGTGACCTTGCCGTGCTCCGCGAGTGCCGCCAGGGCCACCGCCCTGACCGTCGAGGACATCCCCTTTGAGTAGAAAGTGGGCATCACGTCGCGGCGTAGCAGCTTTTCCAGGTACCCATGGAGCCGCTCTTCCACCTCTATAGGAATCTTGTGGCCGCTGGTACTTAGCCAGTTGAATGCTATGGCGGTGTAGGCGCTAAGATAAGGGCTTACATACCGGTCCTCCGGTATGTAGTAGACCATCCCTCCGTTCGGGGCCTGGTGTTCCGCGGCAAGGGCCAGCGTCTTTTCCGTAAGCCCCTCACTCTCTTCCCATTTGAAATCTTTTGGCATATAAGCTTTCAGGTTCTGGTAATGGGAGGCCATGACCCCTTTTGAGAGTATCTGCTCCCAGCAAAGATAGGGGTAGTCCCGCAGGTATTTGAAGGCCCCCTCGACATTTCCGATGACCGAGGGTGAGGCGACTATACTTACGCGCCCCACATCGGTGCGTATCCCTTCGGGGAAGGCAATAGTCTCCGTTACTTCGTCGGAGACGGTAGTGCCGTATGTCGCGGCGGTCTCGAGAGAGGCGCGTTTATTTACGGGCATGGATTTGGTAAGTGCGTCGTAATCCAAGCTGTCTCCGGCGCGAACGGTAAATGTGATCTCACCGTCGTCAGTGGTCTTTACGGGATGCCAGAGTTTGTATCGCTTGTAGGGTTCCGCGACGATAGTCCTTATAGTCTCTATAGTATTTTCAACGGGCCCAGTGGCGCTGATCCGGACCTGGAGGGTGCGCGTCTTATCGGTCCTGTTCATGACAGTAAATCCGGCCTCGAAGCTGTCGCCCTCTGTTGCCTGATTCGGGAGCGCCGGTCTTATCTCGGTCGGGAGGTTTACCTTGAAGTTGGCATCGCCGAGCCCCATGCGGTCGCTCTTTGTTACGGCCATAACGAGGACCCGCCAGCCGGTAAGGTTATCCGGGACATCGAATTCGATCGTTGCCTTGCCCGCCTTGTCGGTCTTGACAGACGGGTTCCAGTAGCTTACGAATTTGAATAGAGACCTCATCCCGATGTCCATACCCGCCCCTCCCCCGGTATCGGCGCCCTTCTTCTCGAAGTTTTGTCTTCCCACGAGCTGCATCAGGAGGTCGAAGTTCTTCAGGTCAAGCGGCTCCAGGTAGTAAAAGCCCTTGTAGGGATCAAAGTATCTTTCGCCGCCCTTTATGAGGTCGAAGACCGATTCATCCAATACCGCCACGGCAAGCTCCATGGGGGGCTTTTTGTTTTGCCGATCTTTCGTGCGGATTTTGGTCTTTATATCTACCTTTACCCTCTCGCGCGGTTTATAGATCTCTTTCTGAACTTTTACCTCTACGGTTATCTCTTTGTACGGGTCTGTTACGGGCACGCGCACATAGCCCATCTTGAAGGCGGGCTTTCCGAGGTCCACCTGGTCTATGTTGATAGGTTTATCAACCCTCGGCGAGGTGACCACGACGGAGAGATAGAAACCCGGGAGGTATTCCGGCAAGACAGGGAACTCCACTATCTCGGTTGAATTTTTAAAGGTCTTCACCCAGCTCTTTATAACTCCGTAGCGCTCGATGGTAATGAGGGCCTTGGCCCCGGGATACGGGTTCTGGACCATGTAGCGCGCGACGTCGCCTATTTTCAGGTCTTCGGTTTCTGAAAAGATCTGGAGGGAATTGCCAGGGCGTGTCTCCCAAAGCACCCGGCCCTTACCGATAACCCAGCGCGAGAGTTGGCTCGAATGAGGACGCCCAAGGGTATCTTTGATGCTTGCCGTCATGCGGTATGTGCCTGTCTCTTTCGGTTTAAACTTACACGAGGTCGGTTCTGTCTTGGAGAACATCAAACAGCTCTCAACCTCTACCCATTTATGTTTGTACTGGGTGAGATAGGCGTTTCCAGCTCCCTTGACCCTTGAGATGGTGGTCTTGCGGTATTCGATCTTGATAGTAAGCTGGGTTTCGGCTACAGCATTGCCGTGCTCGTCGACAACGACCGCTTCGACTGTTGCAGGTACACCTTGCTTTAAGACCCAGTCCTTCTGGTCTATCCCCACGAAGCGGTCGCGGCCCACGTATGTCGCCTGGGCCTGGCTCGCGACGTACTTGCCCCGGTCGTCCCTTACCGCGCTCTCCACCGTGAGCTTTCCATAGAGTATCGGCGAATCTTTTATAATGAATTCATTAACGAGGTCGCCCTTGTTGTCGACGTTCGCCTCTGTCTGGTTGATGGTGCTTGAGCGGTAGCTCTGGGTGGAGACGTCGAACTTGAACCCTTTGGCCCTCGGGTCTTTCGGTCTTAAGGAACGCTGCACTATTCGCGCGGTAACCCGGGTCTGGGCGTTTACGTAGGGCCCCCCGGCATGGAGCCTTGCCGATGTCGAGATCTCGAGCTTGTCGCCATCCTTGAAGAGCTCTCCATTGAGGTCGGTCTTTACCCTGAAGGGCGCAGGCGTGAAGTCGCTGACCAGCACCCTCATGGGATACCATCTTCCCGACTTGAAGTTTGAGGTAAGCTCGAAACTATACCACCCGACGGCGCCGGTCTTCGGCACCGCGAACTCACCATCGTATGAGCCGAACTCCGAGAGGGTTATATCCTTAACCTCATGTACGGTCTTTCCCATGGGGTCTTGGACCTTGAGGTGATAGAGGCCGTCCGGAGGCGGGACGAAGGCCAGGTTGTCCTGGTTACGCACATAGAACTTGTACTGTATCTTGTCTCCTGCCTTGTATACCCCCTGGGCCGTGGTCCCCCATGTATGCATGTGGTTGTATTTGCGCTTAAGGTTTGAGCTTATGTACGATTCATTTGCTCCGCGCTCCTCGACCTGGAAGTGATAGACCAGCGGCACCACGGCCATATCCGCGCCCTTTTTGGCGCGTACAAAGAGCACGGGGCCGTCATTCCAGCTCCACCAGTAAAGACTGTCTAGGAGTTGAAGCTCCGGGTCGAGCTTTTCGCTCCCATCAAGTTCGGCAATGCCGTCGCCATTGGTTACGGCGCTCGTAAGGGTCTCCCTCATACCGTCTATGAGTTTATTCTTATGTCTTTTGTTTATGGGCAGCAGGCTGAATACGTCCTTGTATACCTCGATCTCAACACCCTTGACCGGCTTTCCCGTGGCAAAGTCCGTTACCCAGACGAGCGTCGTGAAGTGGCCGACCTTTACGTGTACGTTGTAGGGTGATACCTGGCTGAAGAACCACTTGTCGTCCTTGTCCTTATAGGATACGCCGGGCGTGGACTCGAAACGTGTTTGCACCACGCCCGATAGGCCCGGGATGAGCTCTCGCGTATTAAGGGGGATCTTATAGGCTATGTCCTCGGCCTTGTCGATCTGGAGCGTCCTTTTCCCCTCTGTCTTGCCCTTTGTAGTCTCAACCTCGTAGTCGAATTCCACCTTCTTTAAGTTTGTCACGACCATCGGGACCTCGGTGTCGACCCCTTTTTCGAGAACGAAGAACGGATTGGAGAGGTGGAAGTTGGGCGAGCGGTGGTCTGTCTTGAACTCCATTGCGATATCACCAGCAAGTGGGCGGGCGAACTCGTCCTTTATGTCCATGGCCTTTGCCTCGAGAGTGTATGTCTCAAAGGCCTTTAATATAGGCAGGCGTATGGTGTAGTAGTCATTTTTTGAATGCGACCTCGACAGGTTCGAGTAGCTGTATACTTCGTCCCAGGGGTCGTAGTCTTTACGTCCTCCGGCAAGGTCCGGGCTTACATTGAGCCCCTTCTTCAGCTCTTCTTTGATTATAGGGGAACTGAATTTGAGTGTAGCGCCTCTCAATGGATCGCACATCTTGAATTGAGGGTCGTCGCCCGGATTGATCGTAACCCGTCTATTGCTGTTTGTATAACAGCTTACCCCGAGGAACCGGAACTTTGGGAAGGTGTGGAACTCCACAAGGGTCCTTCGCTCCACCCCGGGCTCGGGCCCCTCGGTGGAGACGATCCCCGGCTCAATGCGAAGTAATATTTTGGTATCAAGCGGTAGTTCTTCGGCCGGGCTTACGAGCCATACGCGCCCCGGTTTGTAGTCTCTATATTTCTTATAGTCCGGGTCTTCTTCAACGGTTAAGGGGTCCCTGGCTGACATGAAGATGTGCTCGGCTACGGACTCTTTGGTAACGTACTGATCGAAGTTTAGCCGTATGACAGGCGTGCCCGGAGACCTCCATGTCTTGAACCAGGCATAGTTCATTGTGGGACGCTGGGTTATGAAGGAATAGGTTGCCGGCTCCGCTATGGTGGACCCGTCCTCGGTGGTTATGCCCGGGCGCATGGTGACGGTGTAACGTGTCGCAAGGTTCATCGCGGCTTCTTCAGTTAGCTGACAGGCAAGAGACGAGGTGTTGAGCCAGCGCCATTCACACTTAAGGCTCGGCTCTATTGAGACTGGAATCTGGGAGGCGTCTCGATCCATCTTTCCAACCGGCACTACGGGACGGTTGAATGTAAAGACGATCTGCCGGCTAGCGGGAACATCCTCGCCGGTAGGAGTCATGCGGAGAACCTTGAGCGGTTTTTCGTTGGCGTTAAAGGATGCGGAATCAAAGGCGGCGAGAGCACTGGAAATTGTTAGAAGAGAAAAGATCAGAAGAAAAATAATCGCAATGGGCCACTTCCGCATTTACAACCTCCACGCTTTAAGGTGATGACAAGTAATCTACTCACATGAAAATCTGATCACTTTATGGTCTTATAGAGTATGGACGTACGCAGTGCCTTTTTCTTGATATTATTGATAAACTTAGGTGCCATAAAAGGGGGGGGGTGAACCCCTTTGATAAGACCACATCCTACTGTATTATAAAATAAATTTCAATTAGTTTTTTGTTGGTGAGAGCCTGGTGACACATATATGATCTGCTTCGGCCCCAACATTTCAATTTGTAATCGATGATGATAAAGCTATTGCAATAAACAGATAGCATATGTATAATTGTTCTGGACCAGATGCCTGTTTGGGCTGCCAGTTTAAGAGATATTAGAGTTTCTGTGTGTGATAAATAGCCAGGAAATTTATTCGAGGGGATAAAAATATGCAACCTAATAATTCTCAAGTCCTCATCCCAATAGCCGTGGGCTCTGAAATGATTATTGAAATTTCGGCCTTGAATTTGCGTATTAAAAGCAAATTGGTAGGAATTGAGCATCACCAGTTCGTTATTACAAAAATATTTCAGGACGACCTGATTGGTGATTTTGGAAGTGAAGCGATTAAAGAGCACCCTATTACAATAATTTACCGGAGCAAGGAAGTCGTCCATCAGTTTCACACCAGGATTCTTAATATGGTTTCTGATCCGGCAAGACTATTATTTCTTGAATATCCGAAAGAGATTGAAGAGTGTGGTTCCCGTAAAAAAAGATTCGATTGTCATATTCCAGCCCAAACAATGATAGGTCACGAGATCGTTGATATGGAACTTATTGATTTCAGTAAAGAGGGGTGCCTGTGTATTATAGAAAAGGGCGACGTCGAAAAGGACAAGAAACGCTTTGAGCAAATAGCGGTAGACATGAAGATAGATATACTCGTAAATTTTCCGGTTACCAACGTACCTCTCAAATTGCCCGGAATTATCAGAAATATTAGCAAGAAAGGTTCCATTAGTGTCAGCACAGGCGGCATGGTGGTCAAGTTAGGCATTGTGTTTGATGAAGTAGAAATGGCCCCCGCAGTTCAGGGTAAGATCGCTGAATTTCTCGCTGTTCTTCAAAAGACTCCTGTTGCGAAACCTACGGGAACCAATGAACCCTCGGGGTCTACGGTGCCTACGGGATTCGAACCCACAGGGTCCACGGAACC
>CBDVCO010000021.1:0-22162 GCA_965372515.1 uncultured bacterium
CCACTACGAAATATCGAACTCCACCCATAAGGGGTAGTGGTCCGAGATTCTGTATGATGTGGACATTGCCGAAAGACCAAGACCTTTATATGCGTGCGGCATAAAATCGAAAGACCCGGCCTTTACATATTTCATATTGAGGCTTATCTTTCCGCTAGCCTCGGTAAACCAGGCGATCTGATCATAGAAACCTTCTGTTGTAGGGTCATCGGCATCATTGAATATTGTGTGCTTTATCGGTATAAGGTCCTTCGGCACGGTCAGCCCTGTAGAGGTAAATGCCTCCCATAGTTCTCCGCCATGTTCTTTGATGTTGAAATCCCCAAGAGTGATCAGGTTATGATGGTAGCGGGTCTCCCTTTTAGCCCATTCGCGCATCCAGCGGGCAATGCTCTTAAGCTCTTTCTTTCTCTTGGCTATCGCCTGATCATCTGACTCTCCTTCTTTCTGATAATATATATGCAGGGTAACGAGGATGAATGTTGCTTTACCCGATCTAAAGCTTACCGCGTATGGAGTCCTTACAAACTGTCTTTTTAATGAGTCCTCGTCTAGTTCGGCCAGTTGCTCCGGGGGCACTACAAGTTCGCAGGCAAGTCCCGATGGTTGAACGCGTTTTCTGTTGAATACAAATGCTATACGTTCGTTGTTTCCGGCATCGCCAAGGGTGATATCAGTCATAAGGAAGGCCCAGCCGTCACCAAGATAATCCATCATGTCACGTAGTGCCCTTAGATCTCCCTGCACCTCCTGAATGGCAATTACATCGAAACGCTTAATGATATCGATGATAGTCCTTAGCCCTCGTAGATCTCTTTTGGGACTGTCGCCTTTTTTGGATGTCCAGCGCCTTGTAAGAGAAGAGAAGGCTCGTATATTCCATGTAGCTATAAGGAGGTTCTTCCCCTTCTTTTTTGCTGGTATCGTCTTGTTAAGGGCCTTCTTTAGGAAGTCAAGGTCGTTTTGAACGTACTGCGGCGGGGTATCGGTAATCTTTGGCATGGGTTCCTCCGTTCTGGAATGTTAGAAGTTAAGCCTCTATTTAAATAGGAGAGAGACATTTTCCTCTGCAATGAGACCAATAAACCAGAATCAGGAACCTTATATCATAAAGAATTTCATTCTTACATATTTTTATTTCCTCTTAAGTGTGAATCACCTTGCCGCCCTCTTAAATATCACTACCGACAGCGGTGGTAGCGTCAGGTTCAGCCTGTAGGGCTTGCCGTGAGTGGGGTCTTCAACGGCCGTAACCTCGCCGAGGTTGCCGACGCCGCTGCCGTTATAGATCTCGGCGTCGCTATTTAATAACTCTCTCCAGACGCCGCCCTCAGGCACGCCGACAATGTAGTCGTATCTCGGCACGGGGGTGAAGTTACAGATAATGAGTATGGTATTTGCGGGGTCGAGACCTTTCCTTAGAAAACTTAGAGTGCTGTCTTCCCAGTCGTGGCAGTCTATCCACTCGAAACCTTCGGGGACGAAGTCGAGCTCATAGAGCGCCGGCTCATTTTTGTAGAGGCGGTTTAAGTCGCTGACCCAGCGCTTGAGGCCGCTGTGGACGGGATACTGAAGTACGTGCCAGTCGAGGGATTCGTCGTGGTTCCATTCGCCGACCTGCCCGAACTCAGCGCCCATAAAGAGGAGTTTTTTCCCGGGGTGCGTGTACATAAATCCGTATAACGCGCGCAGGTTCGCAAACCTCTGCCACTCGTCCCCGGGCATCTTTCCAATGAGCGAGCCTTTTCCGTGGACGACCTCGTCGTGAGAGAGAGGCAGGAGGAAGTTCTCATTGAAGGCGTACCACAGGCTGAATGTCAGCTTGTCGTGATTGTATTTCCTGAACACAGGGTCCTTTGAAAAGTATTTAAGGATGTCGTGCATCCAGCCCATATTCCATTTCTCTCCAAAGCCCAGCCCGCCCAGATGTACCGGTCTCGATACCATCGGCCAGTCGGTGCTCTCCTCGGCAATGCTTAGAGCGTCGGGGAAATATTTATAGACGGCGCAGTTGAATTTTTTTAAAAATTCTATGGCATCCAGGTTCTCGTTGCCCCCGAACTTGTTCGGCAGCCATTCGCCGTCTTTCCTCGCGTAGTCGAGGTAGAGCATGCTTGCTACGGCATCGACCCTCAGGCCGTCTATATGATAAACATCGAACCAGAACAGCGCGTTACTTATAAGGAAGGCCGCTACCTCATGGCGGCCGTAGTTAAAGATATGGCTCTTCCATTCGGGATGAAAACCGAGGCGCTCGTCCTCGTGTTCATAGAGGTGGGTGCCGTCGAAGATAGCAAGGCCGTGTTCGTCGGAAGGAAAATGGCTTGGGACCCAATCGAGTATTACCCCTATGCCCTCCTGGTGGAGATGGTCGATGAGGTACATGAAGTCTTCAGGTTCACCGTATCTGCTGCTAGGCGCGAAATAACCGGTGATCTGATAGCCCCAGGAACCGTAGAATGGGTGCTCCATCACGGGCATGAGTTCTACGTGGGTAAAGCCTGTTTCTTTTATATAGGCCGAAAGCTCATGGGCGATCTCCCTGTAAGTGAGGAAACCGTTCTCTTCACTCGCAGCATCATCGTCATCATTAGGGGCCTTGCGTCTCCATGAGCCGAGGTGGAGCTCGTAGATAGAGATGGGGGCGTTCAGGGCGTTACATTCACCACGCTCCTTCATCCAGACTTTGTCCTTCCAGGCGTAGTCCAGTTGGCATATTATAGAAGCGGAGCGCGAGGCAGGTTCGGACTTTCTTGCGAAGGGGTCGAATTTTTCCTGGACTCGCGCGCCGTCTTTACTTGTAATATGATATTTATAGAGCGAGCCGCCTCTGACCCCGGGTATGAAGCCCTCCCATATACCGGAGCCGTCCCAACGCGTTTCCAGAGGGTGTACGTTCTTATTCCACTCGTTAAAGTCGCCTATGACAGAGACAAGCGAAGCGTTCGGGGCCCAGAGCGCAAAGTGCGTTCCCTCCACACCCTTTACGATGGCAGGATGAGAACCCAGGAAGTCGTAAAGACGAAAATTATTCCCCTCTTTAAAGAGATATATATCTTCGTCTTTTATAGGGCTTATGCCGTATAGAACAGGCTCTTTTATGATATTCATCTACTGGTAGCCGTATATTTTAAGTAGTGCCGCCTTTTTCCCCGGGCAAGTACAATACACTGTTAAAGATAACACACTCTATAGCAATTTTCCTTAAATGTTTTTCTCATAACGGTATTGGATAACCTTTCGCTCCTACACGCCAATGCGGGAGAGGGGGTGGGGGTGGGTAGAAAGTGCTTGACTCTCTTTGCGCCCCTATGATTAAAATTTATATTGGTTTTTCATTGATATGAAAGGTGTTAGATGAGGTATTTCCCTAAATCCGGCGCGCTCGGCGTAGCCCTTGTCCAATTGTCCATAGCGCTCTCGATCTTTCTCCTGCCCGCTCTCGTATGGGCGGGCCACGTCAGGGTAGGAATCGTCCCGTGGAATGTGAACGGCCCCGAGGATGTCGCTTATCTAAGCGGAGCGCTGACCGATATGATCTCCTCAAGGGTCGGCTCGAGCGATGCGGTACAGATCGTCAGGAAGGACCTTGTGGCGAAGGAAACGGGCGGGCTTAATATTAAGGATATGGGCGGGCCGGAAATGGTAGCGCTCGCTAAAAAGCTTAATGCCGATTTCCTGATCTACGGCTCGGTCTCGGTCCTTGGTGAGTCAGTGAGCCTCGACGCAAAACTTCTGGAGGTATCTACCGGCGAGCTTACGCCGCTCTATTCAACCGGCACCGGGATCTCTTCGATAGTAAAGTTGACACAGACCCTCTCCAATGACGCGCTCGGTGCCATACGTTCCAGGGCGAGTACTATTAAACCGGACCTCTCTTATACCGGCAAGTTCAAGGCCGATAAAGCCGGGGAGGATAGTGTGGTCAAGATCAAGGCCACCACGGCCCCGGGTGTAGAGCTTCCAGGTTCGAGTGTCAAGGTTCAAGCCAATGGCAATGGAGACGGCACTGTTGAGCCCGTTGTAGTCATCACCAGGAAGACCGGGGGCAAGACACTTAAGCGGAGAAGTACCAATATTGACGGACTCTTTGTTTCAATGACTGCGGCCGACCTGGATGGCGACGGCACTGATGAGATATTTATGACAAGCAGCACAAAGTTGATAGTGGCGAGCTATGGTATAGAGGGCCTGAAGATCATCAAAGAATTTAAATCTTCATCAGGGGTACAAAATTTATTTCTCTCCTCAGGCGATACGGATAGCGACGGCACCGAAGAGGTATATCTCGCGAGGCTCGTAAGGGGAAAGCCCGCGAGTATCAGTGTTAAATATTCAAGAGGCTCGTTCATGATAAGCGAGGTTACGGGGCTTGACTATCTCCTAAGGGTGATAGATATCGAAGGCGAGGGTGCAGGACTTATTGGGCAGGGTTTCAGGGCAAAGAGCGGCTTTTTCAGGAAGGTCATAAAATTTAAAAAAGAGGGCGACGCGTATAAGGAGACAGGCAAGCTAAACTTGCCAAAGAGCGTTGCGCGCCAGGGAATATCAGGATTTCAGATCATTGATATTGATAAAGACGGTACTAATGAGATCGTAACGCTCGGTAAGCGCGGTAAGCTCAGAGTCTATAAGGCCGGGGCAAGAGGCAGGTTCAAGGAATTCTGGAGGAGCCCGGATGAATACGGCGGATCGTTAAACGAACTAAAAGAGCCGGATCACGCGGGGGTTGACGAATCAATCTCTGAGGATGCCTATTTCATGCCCACCGAGATCAAGTACGGCGATTTCGACTCTGACGGCGTAAAAGAGATCATTTTAAAAAAGAACTTAGCCGGGGGGCTCGGCAAATACGCGAAGAGGGTGATGTTCTATGACTCGGGCAGTCTAAAGAGGCTCTCCTGGAATGTGGCGCTTTTCGAAGAGGAATGGAAGACCAGGGATATAAGCGGATATATCGCCGATTTTATTATCTCGGACCTTGACAATGATGGTATTGACGAGGTAACGATACTCGTCGTTGAGAGCCAGGGGGGGCTCCTTAAGAGAGATAAGATGCACAGCTACCTGCTCTCATACTCCATTCAATAGCCCTCCAGCCTGTTTACTTACAGCAAATTTAAGTATATAATACACTTTCCTTATTGACGGTGTGGCTCAGTTGGTTAGAGCGGAGGTCTCATAAGCCTCAGGTCGGTGGTTCGAATCCACCCACCGTCACCATTTCTCCATTTGACAAATCCCTATATTTTGTTATAGCATAATATATGTGTGTCTGCGCCGTAGTATATACACGACAGGCATCATATATATTTTTTCGCGTTAAATAGCACTGCCTATTGCGGGAGACTATAACCATGGATGACAAAAACGTCTTAGAGCGGGCCGTGAATTCGCTTAGGAACTCCGTTACCATCAAGATAGTTACGATATTCATTCTGGTGCTGGTGCTGCTCATACCCACCTTCATGATAAGGGGGCTCATACGCGAGCGCGAATCGCGCAAGAATGAGGTCATAGAGGAGGTAAGCTCCAAGTGGGGGGAGAGCCAGACCATAGCGGGCCCCGTGATCACCATCCCGTACAAGGCGTACTACAAGACGAGCGAGGGTAAGCTCAGATATAACACCAAGTATTTGCATTTCCTGCCGGACGAGTTAAGCATCAAAGGCGAGATCATCCCGCATATACGCTACAGGAGCATATATGAGGTCGTGCTCTATAATACAAAGCTCGAGCTTACGGGTAGCTTTACAAAACCGAAGCTCCTGGAGCTTAACATAAAGGCGGAGAACGTCCTTTGGAACAGGGCCTCGATAGCGATGAGTATCTCCGACGTTAAAGGTATCCGCGACGGGGTGGGGCTAACCTTTAACGGCTCCAAGGTAGCCATGAACCCGGGGGTCGAAACGAGCGAGGTCATGGCCGCGGGGATTAGCGCCAAGGTACGGATGACCAAGGATATTAAAAAGTATCCGTTTGTCCTGACGCTCGCCTTAAACGGCAGCCGGAATCTGCAATTCGTCCCGGTAGGAAAGGTGACTGAGGCTGAGCTTACCTCAAAGTGGAAGACCCCGAGCTTTGACGGAGCCTTCCTGCCGGAGGAGCGTACCATAACCAATGACGGTTTCAGCGCAAAGTGGAAGGTACTCCACTTTAACAGGAGCTACCCCCAGCAGTGGAAGGGCGAAAAGCACAAGTTCAACGAAAGATACGATAGCGACGACTCGGCCTTCGGCGTAAAACTCCTGACCCCGGTCGACGTCTACAAGAAGAGCACGCGCTCTGTGAAGTACGCGATCCTCTTTATAATGTTTACCTTCACCGCCTTTTTCTTCTCAGAGATCATGAACAGGGTAAGGCTCCATCCAATCCAGTACCTCCTCATCGGGTTCGCCATAACCGTATTCTACTCACTCCTTATCTCCATATCCGAGCACATGAGTTTCAATCTTGCGTATCTCATTTCGAGTATCGCCGTGATAACGCTCGTTACCGGCTATTCGATAAGCGTGCTCAAGAAAAGGCGGCTCTCCGTTATGGTGGGTATTGTGATGTGTGTCCTCTACGCGTACTTCTACGCCCTTTTGCAGATGGAGGACTACGCGCTCCTTTTCGGGAGCATCGGGCTCTTCGTCGTGCTCGCCATCGTCATGTACAAGACCAGGGGCGTTGACTGGTACTCTGTGAAGCTCGATAAAGAGTAAGCCTTAGCCACTGCGTTCATTTGATAAACCCGGCTAATCTTAACTCCGCTTATGCCTGGTTTAGCGCCCCCAAAAATTATTGACATACCACAATGCATCTGATAGATATAAATCAAGTTGATATATCTATCAGTTCGGGATATTTAAGGACTGATTTTGCTTGATGTTCCTTTCTCAATCATCTTCGACCTAGTTCCATAGACGGCTGGTATAAGATATCCATTATCCGTAGAGCATTTATCAGGTTTTTCGGAGACGTTTTGTTATGGAATTAATACAGCTTATCGGCTATTTCGCCTCACTCCTGATGTTCTGCACCTTCTACATGAAGAAGATGGTCCTCTTAAGGGCCGTTGGAATGTGCGGCAATATTACGTTTATCATCTTCGCCGTTTTTGTTCACGCCTGGCCGCTCCTGATCGTGCACGCCTGTCTCTTCCCTTTAAACGGTTATAGAATGATACAGATGATAAGGCTTACCCGTAAGGTTAAAGAGTCTTACAAGGGAGACCTCTCCATGGATTTCCTCACCCCGTTCATGAAGCAGGAGAGTTTCAAAAAGGGTGATGTAGTCTTCAGGATAAACGATCCCGCCGACAGGATGTATTGCCTCAAGAGCGGTACGGTAAGGCTCGTTGAGCTTGGCATCACCGCTCCGGTCGGCGACGTAATAGGTGAAATTGGCATACTGTCCATCGACAAGCTCAGGACGGCGACGCTTACTTGCGAAACAGACGCGGAGTTCCTTTCCATCTCAGACAATCACGTTCTTCAACTCTACTATCAGAACCCTGAGTTCGGCCTCCATCTCCTGCAGCTCATAATAAAACGTTTCTTTACGGACATGGACCTGGTAAGCCGCCCTCAGGGGCTTGAAAGCACTTAAGGAGAAAGCGTGGATCTCTTTATATTAATAGGTTATCTTGCCGGCCTTCTCTATTTCATATCTTTTTGCATGAAGAAGATGGTCATGCTCAGGACCGTGGGGATGTGCGCCAATTTTTGCTTTGTTATCTATGCCGTTTCACAAGGTAACTACCCTCTACTGATCCTGCACGCCAGCCTTTTTCCGCTTAACTTCATTAGACTGCTCCAGATGCTAAAGCTCGTCGGTAAGGTCAAGGAGGCCACCAGGGGTGAGATGAGCATGGAGTTCCTGATCCCGCATATGCATTTGGTCAACTTTAAAGAGGGCGACGTGATATTCAACAAGGGCGACCGCGCTGATAAGCTCTACCTCTTAAGAGAGGGCACTGTCAGGCTCACTGAACTCGATATTACACTCGGCCCCGGAGAGATAATCGGTGAGATTGGCATATTGTCTGGCGATAACGAACGGATGGCAACGCTTACCTCTGAAACCGACACGGAGTTCCTCTATATCGACGATGAGCAGATGCTCCAGCTCTACAACCAGAACCCGGAGTTCGGTCTCTATCTTGTCCAGTTAATTATAAAGCGTTTAAATGGCGACGTGAGATTGCGCGCGTTATCCAGACCTGTTATGGAAAGCGCAGAGTTGTAGCTCTGTTATCAATACGGAGAACTGATTATGAAGATACTGGTCTGCTATGACGGAACTGAACTCGCCGAGAGGGCGCTTGCTAAGGCGATAGAGACATTCGAGCACTTCAATCCGCACTTTATACTTGCGACCGTGGCTGATCTTGGGCACGGGTTGGATGTGGAAGACGCCTTTGCCACCGACAAGGTTGAGCACGATCTAAAGGTAATGGTCTTCGATGCCGGTCAAAGGCTCGCCGCCGATGGCAGGAAGGTGGACGTTGTCTTTGCCGTAGGGAATCCGATGGAGACGCTCTACGAGATAATAAAGAAGCAGGTCCCGGACTATGTGGTCCTTGGCAAGCGTCAGCTGACTACATTTGGAGAGATAGAAGAGAAGATTCTCGGCAGCGTAAGCGAATTTCTAGTACACCGCACCGTTATCCCTATTCTTATTTGTCACTGAGCCCCCTGTAGTCATTTCATTCAAAATTAGTATTTATCATTGAGCTATAGTATGATATATAAATCATACTAATGTTGTAGCCATCTTCACAGCGAATTTTCAAAAAGCAACTACCAAAAAAAGCGGAGGTATCATGGATATAGTTCAAATGGTCGGCTATCTTGCCGCTCTATTGATGTTCTCTACCTTCTACATGAAGAAGATGATCCCCTTGAGGGCCGTTGGAATTTGCTCTAATATAGCCTTTATCATCTTTGCGGGATCTTCAGGCGTATATCCCCTTCTGATTCTCCATGTCTGTCTTCTCCCGTTAAATACCATTAGAATGATACAGATGATAAAACTCGTTAAAAAGGTCAAGGAGGCCTACAAGGGGAACCTCTCAATGGATTTTCTCACCCCCTTTATGAAGCAGGAGAGTTTCAAGAAGGGCGACATAGTCTTTAAGAAGGGGGAGGCGGCGGGCAAGATGTATTGCCTGAGGAGCGGGGTGGCAAAACTTGTGGAGCTTGGCGTTAATGCTCCGGTCGGCGAGGTAGTAGGCGAGATCGGAATATTCAGCCCTGATAAGGTAAGGACCGCGACCCTTCTTTGCGAAACAGACGCGGAGTTCCTGGCCATCAGCGACAATCACGTCCTGCAGCTCTATTACCAGAACCCGGAGTTCGGCATCCACCTTCTCCAGCTCATTATAAAACGTTTTTCCACGGACTTAGAGATTAAAGACCAGGTCATCGCTCAGGAAAGTCATTAAGAGATTTTTTTAATCATTATATCTTGATCGGACAAGGGAAGGGGAGACCGTTGAAGAGAACTCTATCAGCATTAATCCTTTTGCTCATCCTAATAATCGCTTTCCAACTGAAGCCGGTTTCTGCCAAGGAACTAAAGGTAACAAACCCCGACCTCATCCGCGCCATAGAGGAGTTTAATTCAAAAGATTTCGGCGCGGCCGAGACGAGCCTCTTGAAGGCCAAAGAGAGCGGGGCGGATAGCGCCGTTACTCTCTATTACCTGGGGCTTACCTACAAGGAATTACTTATTTTTGATAAGGCCATCTCTTTTCTAAATGATGCGGCAGAAGAAACTCCCGGTATTAAGGAAGCCTTCTTCCCTCTGGCCGAGATATATTTTCACATGGGTAAGCCGCTTAAAGCCCTGAGTGAAATAGAAAACGCAGAAAAAGCGGGTGTGAAGCCGGGATTTACCGCGTATCTCAAGGGGCTGATCCTGATGAGCCGGAAGAGCTTCGATGAAGCCATAAAGGCCTTTGAGAAAGCAAAGCGTGAAGACCAGGGGCTTGCAAATGCCGCTGAATATCAGATAAATATCGCCAAGGACCAGCTTAATGAGAGGCCGGAATAACCCTGCAGATTAAGCTAATCTCTTGAAACCCTGCGCTTTTTCTAGTATATAGATACAATATGAAGAAGAGCCCACATCTAAGCGGTTTCCGTATCGGCTTTCTCCTGACCGTTATATCTCTTATTATATTCTATCTCGGCATACCGTTTCTTGAACTCGTGGAGCTTAAGGCATACGACCTCCACTTCAAGTCCGGGGGCAAGGATGGTATAGGCCATGAGGTGGCGATAGTATCGGTTGACGAAAAAAGCATAGATCGCCTTGGCAGGTGGCCGTGGCCGAGGTCCGTGATGGCCGAATTGGTCGAGAGTCTCAAGAAATACGGCGCCGCTGTCGTAGCCTTTGACATCGTCTTCTCAGAGCCTGACAATACTTCGGGCCTTAAATACTATAAAGAGCTGAAGGATACTCTCACCAAAAAGGGGTACAAGGTAAGCTCTACAATTGACAGGTTTGCGGCTGAAAAGGATAATGACGCGCTCCTTGCTTCGGCGATCAAGAAGAACCCCGCCGTAATACTCGGCTATTATTTCTACACAACAAATGAAGAGATCGCCCATCGTAAGGATTCGGCCAAGGCCCGGGAAAATGAAATTTATCCAAAGCCCATTTCAATAATCCGAGATCTCGATGGTAGGGCCGTCATTCCTGATATCATCACCACGAAGGGCATTGAAGAAAATATTGCGCTTTTATCGAATACGACCGAAGACTTCGGTTTCTTTAATATTGTTCCTGATATAGACGGAACCATAAGGCGCGTTCCTTTGGTCATGGAGCATAAGGGGGAGTACTATCCGCACCTTTCGCTGGAGGCCGTAAGAAAATTTGTAGACTCGCCCCTGCTTACGCTGAATCTGGCGGAGTACGGGGTGGATTCCATAATGCTCGGTGACCATATCATAACGACCGACGAGCGCGGCATGGCGCTTATTAATTATCGCGGCCCGAAGAGGACATTCCCTCATTATTCGATCTCAGATGTGATCTCCGGGGAGGTGCCTGAGAAAGCCTTGAAGGATAAGATCGTGCTGATCGGCGCCACGGCGACGGGCATATACGACTTGAGGGTAACTCCTTCGGACATAGCCTTTCCGGGTATCGAGCTTCACGCGTCGATCATCGACAATATATTGGGTGGCGACTTTATCTACCGCCCCGATTGGATAATAATCTTCGACGTCCTTATTATCCTTATCCTCGGCGTCGCCCTCTCTATCTTTATCCCGAGGTTCCAGCCCCTCTACGCCGCCATTACTATCTTTGTCATAAGTGCCGTATATATCTCTATCAATAATTTGTTATTTACCTATATGAATATGTGGCTCACCGTCGTATATCCCATATTCACCACCATCTTTGTCGCGGGCGGCGTGACCGTCTTTCAGTATATAACAGAGGAGAAGAAGAAACGCGAAATAAAGAGCGCCTTTTCCCATTACGTCGCGCCGAGCCTCGTGGATATCGTGGTAAATAACCCGGAGATACTGAAGCTCGGCGGCGAGGAGAAGAGGCTCACGGTGCTCTTTTCCGACATAAGGGGTTTTACAAGTGTAAGCGAAGGGCTTAAACCTCAAGCGCTCGTAAGGCTCATGAACGACTACCTTACCCCGATGACCGACGTGGTATTCGATAATGACGGGACTGTGGATAAGTTTATGGGTGACGCTATAATGGCCTTCTGGGGCGCTCCGGTTGAGCAGCCCGATCACGCCTTTAAGGCGTGCCGGGCGGCCCTTGAGATGATGAAGAAGCTCAAAGAGCTTCAGCCCTTATGGAAGGAGCACGGTATTGAGGAGATAGATATCGGTATAGGGCTCTCAACAGGCAAGGTCACGGTCGGCAACATGGGCTCTCTTACACGCTTCGACTATACGGTCATAGGCGACTCCATAAACCTCGGCTCGCGTCTCGAGGGGCTCAATAAGGAATACAAGACCCATATCATAGTGACAAAGTACACACATTTGGATGTCGAAGATGACTTCATATTCAGGGAACTCGACATGGTCAGGGTCAAGGGCAAGGCAAGGCATATATCGATCTTCGAGCTTATGGGAGACAAAGAGCATGAAGGCGAGTTTATTGAGTTGAAGAAGACCTTTGATGCCGGGCTTAAACTCTATAGAGAGCAGGACTGGGACGGGGCCGAGCGTTATTTCAAAAAATGTCTTGAAATAGAACCCGATGACGGCCCTTCTCAGGTATTTCTTTCAAGGATCATCACTCTTAAGGAGCAGGACCTGCCAAAAGACTGGGACGGCATATATGTGATGACCGGCAAATAGGGCGTCAAAGGAAAAGAAAACTCTTGACTTTTTACCTAAATAGAGCTATTATTATAGCATAAGCTACATAAACTAAGGTAAATTATGCATGTTATTCAGATATTTAAGAGAGAAACCCTTTTTCCGGAGGCGGCCATGAAAAAGCTTTTAATATCCTTTTCAGTCCTATTTGCTTTTCTTTTCCTGTTTACAACATCAAATGCAGGTGCAGCGACAGTCCTTATCGACGACCTCACTCTCACGGGCGACTGCGCCGGTGAAGCATCACCGGAGAATTTTTACTGGGAGATAGGGTTCAACGATGAGATACTTTCTCGTGACGATGTTGAGACCATCTCCAATGAGAGTTTCTATACCTTAGAGGCGCCGTGTAAGGTATTCCTCGGCGACACCTTCGAGGTCCGTATCACCGCTATTGATGACGTCTGTAACGGCTCCTCCTTTGGAGCCACGATCGCCGACAGGTGGTATCTTACAGATACACTCCTGAGCGGTCCGCCTGTTGTAACGACCGTCGATTCCGGCAGTTTCTGGTCAAACGACATAAATGTCTATCCAAGCGGAACCTGGCAAAAGAGCTATATGCGTCCGACCCCGTCGGCGGATAACCACGACTTTGCATTTGGCGCTACCGATCTGGGCCATTGCGGGGGAGGGCACAACTGGACCGGCTCTGTCTCGCAGGGTACGGTCGTCGACCCGATACGAGAGAGTGCGGTCAATACGCCTCCGAGAATAATGGCCAATGGCGACGGCGCGGTATATAATCTTCTCGACAGACTCGCACTAAGCGGTACGGCTTCGGACCTTGAGGGCGAAACGCTAAGGTTCCTGTGGCTCATTGACGGCAGCGCCGTAGCGTCCGGTTCAGTCGCCACGATCGAGGGCGGCGCTCCAGTAAGGCTGCCGGTAAGTATTATCGGCAACGGACTTGCCCTTGGAGTCCACACCATTACCCTCCGGGCTTCAGACGCTGAAAATACTGTCAGCACTTCGATCCAGGTAGAGTATGTGGACTCCATAGCGCCGACACTTTCGCCTGTCTCAGATACGGCCGAGCTATGGCCTCCGAATAACGATATGGTTCCGGTAAGTATTACCTCAAACGCCGCTGACAATAGCGGGGAGGCCCCGTTAATCTCAATAGAGGTAACGAGTAATACAGCCTCCGGCGACTACTCTATAGTAAATGTCGACCAGGCTACAGGTACTGTCGATCTCCTTCTAAAGGCCTCGAGCGAGAAAGGGAGCGGATATACCGTTACCATAGGAGCCGAGGACGCAGCTGCGAACACGTCTAGCGCAAACTTAGTGATCGCGGTAGGCGAGAACAGGCGCGGCAGCGGCAAGGCGCTTAAGAAGGGACTTCGCAAGTAAGCGCCTGCTGAAAATTAAAAATTATATTTTGTCTCTAATGCCTTCTGGGGCCGCCAAAGGCATAGAGACTTGATAAAAGCCCCGTCTCTTTTGAGACGGGGCTTTTTTTTACACAAACCCCTTTTTGTGCTAAAATAAAAAAATAGGGGATATAAATACTACATATATGAGAAGTGAGCCTCGTTATAATAAATAAAGAATAAAAAATAAATATTTACAGCTAATAACTTAGATAATGCTTTAAATCTTGCATCTCAGGAGGCGGCCATGAGAAAGACATTATTATCTATCATCTCCTTTGTTTTTTTCCTTCACTTTGCGCAGACCACTCAGGCGGCGGCTATCTACCTCGATGACCTGACCCATACGAATAACTGTAACTCCGTCACGCCGATAGAAGCCTATTTCTGGGATAAGGAGTGGAGCGACACACTCTACAACCCTGACGACCCGGTTCCGTTCTCACAGACGACCTACAAGTTAGAAGCACCGTGTAAGGTCTTTTTCGGCGATACCTTCGAGATCCGCATTACGGTAACAGACCCCAACTGCACCTCCGACTCGTATACGGGTACCGTCGCCGACGTCTGGTCTCTCGAGGATAAGCTAAAGAGTAACCCGCCTGTGACAACGCTTGTCGATTCGGGCAGTTCTTGGGGCAACGACATAAATGTCTATCCAAGCGGAACCTGGCAAAGGAGCTATATGCGCCCGACCCCGTCGGCGGATGATCACCAGATAAGGTTTCAGGCAACCGATCTTGGCAAGTGCTGGGGCGCCCATAGCTGGACCGGCTTTGCCGAAGTGGGTACGGTCGTAGACCCGTTGCCGCCGGCGAATACGCCCCCTCAGGCGGATGCCGGAGAGGATATCGTTATATTAAGTGCCGACCAAACCTCGACTGTAATAAACGGGGTAGCCTCGGACACGGACGGCGACCCCCTGGTATATACCTGGTACGGGGGCAGTGTCGAGCTCCAGGGGGCCCGCTCAGTAGAGTCCGACGGGAGTGCCCCGCTCTATCTGGCAACACTCGCGCCGCTTTCGACAGGCGCCCATCTCCTGACACTCGAGGTTACCGACAATACGGATACTGTAAGCGATACAATGGAGCTATCGATCGATAATACCGCTCCGAGTGTCGTAGCCGAAGGTGGGGGAACATATAACCTGGGCGACGATATAGTTATCGGCGCGACGGTATCCGATTTTGACGGCGACACTCTAAGCTACACGTGGAGGCTCGGACCTGACACGATTACCTCTGGCACCGCAAACACCGAATACGGCGGGGCTCCGATCGAAATCGCCCCTTACGTTATAACAGGGGGCCTCTATCTGGGTACTTATGTGCTGGAGCTTACGGTCACTGACAACGTAAATACGATAGTAACCGATGTTGTCGTCAATGTGGTCGATACAGAGGCCCCGACACTGGCGCCGACTGCAACGCCCAATATGCTATGGCCGCCGAACAACAATATGGTCGAGGTCCTGGTCCAGGCTTTCGCTTCGGACAATAGCGGCGAGGTTTTCATAGACGTTTCAATTACGACTAGCGGCGGCACCGTAGACGACTATGCGGTTATCTCGATCGACCAGGTCGCAGGAACCGCAACTCTTCAGTTAAGGGCGGATAAGTCCAATATAGACTACACCATAAGCGTCGTGGCAACAGATTCGTCGGGTAATCTTTCAAGCTCGGACGTAGTGGTAACTGTTCCAAGCGACAAGAAGGATAAGCGCTAATGTAGCGCCTTTATTAAGCTCTGTTGGATTAGATACCAAACCCCGCCTCAATAGAGGCGGGGTTTTTTATGATCTCTTTGAGTTAAACCTAACTCTCCTTTTATTTGGTCAAGCGCACGCCTGATGTGGTAGAATAAGAAAATTAAATCATTCGAGATATCGAAAGAGGTCAATATGGCTTTGAAAGTAAGCGTTGTGATGCCGGTCTACAATGAAAAGGACTTTGTCACCCAGACCGTTAAGAGGGTTATCGCGACCGGCATAGTCAGCGAGATTATTATGGTTAATGATTTCTCGACCGACGGCACAAAAGAGGTCCTTGACGAAATTAAAAAGGAGTTGTCGACCTCCAAGGTCAAGATCAACGTAATACATCAGGAGAGGAACCAGGGGAAGGGGGCGGCGCTCAGGAGGGGCTTTCGCTCCGTAACGGGCGACATTATAATCATACAGGACGCCGACCTTGAGTACAACCCCAGCGAGTACCCGAAGCTCCTTGAGCCGATCTTCGACGGCAGGGCCGACGTCGTCTACGGTTCAAGGTTCATGGGCGGCACGCACAGGGTGCTCTTTTTCTGGCATATGCTTGGAAATAAATTCCTGACTCTCTTCTCCAATATGCTTACCAACCTCAACCTTACGGATATGGAGACCTGTTACAAGGTTTTCAAGACCGAAGTGCTGGATGACATAACGCTTACCTCCGATCGCTTCGGCTTTGAACCGGAGATAACCGCAAAGCTTGCGAAGAAGGGTTTCAGGATATACGAGACCGACATCTCATATGCGGGGAGAACCTACGCCGAAGGCAAGAAGATAAACTGGAAGGATGGTGTGGCGGCCTTCTGGCATATTATAAAGTTCAATATCTTATTTTAAAGAACCGGCCTTAAATAAACTAATTTCTCTCTCAAAAAAACTTCCCGTATCCTTGATCAGGTTTAATTGGAAGGCGGCTGTTTCATTTTTGTCTCCTCCACCTTCTTTTCGATCTTCTTCTTCGCCTCTCTCTCATCCGGGTCCACTAGAGAGAGGAGCGTCTGTCCTGGCTTAGGCACGATTTTGTCATCCCTCGTGAATACCACCAGGAGCTTTGCCTCGGTAATAAGGAAGAGCGGGAGCGCACTCGCGCCGTACTGGGCCAGGAACGTATCATAATCGTATTCCTCGCTAAGAGTTGTTCTCTTTATTATCGCTCCCGAGGCGAACCTCCTTGTGAGATATGTGTAGTCAACTGCGTCACCAAAGAGGAAGCGGCCGTGCAGGTCGATCGATACGACCTCTTTAGGCATCTTCTCACTCTCCTTGGGCGAGAGCTGATAGACCTCCGAGGAGCCGAATATCTCCGCGAAATGAAGAGAGGCCAGCGAGTTTACTCCGTCGTTCGGCGTGAGAGCAATTAAGCGTCCTATGCCTGAGAGGTCAAGTCTGCGAATGATATTGTCCGAGACGATAGAGCCGTGATGCGTCTTTATCCCGCTAAGGCGCGCCGAGTAGACATTGAACCTGTTTGTGTCCGTAAGAAAGACGTTAAACCCCTCATCTTCGATGGCCTTGGCTATTTTAATAGCCCAGGTGTTTCCTCCGACAAGCAGCATCCCCTGCGGGTTGGGTTCTGATAATTCCAACAGACGCGCAACAATGGGAGAGCCGAGGCCGTAGACCACGACCGTGCCGACTATGGTTATGAATGTGTAAGGCAGTAGAGCGTCGGCAGAAGGAAAACCTGCATCGAGCAGATGTATGGCGAAGATGCTGGCGATTGCCGCCGCTACAATACCTCTTGGATATAAGAGGGATATAAAGAGCTTCTCTCTAAACCTCAGGTCGGAGAAGAAGGTCGATATAAATACGGCCGCCGGACGCACGACGAGTATGAGGACGGCGAGAAAGATCATGGAGCGGGCGTTGACGAATTTAAGAACATCCAGGTCAAGACGCGAGGCGAGCACTATAAAGAGCAACGAGAGGAGAAGTACCCTCAGGTTCTCGACAAAGCCGGAGATATTTTTTATGGAGACAATTTTTTGATTGGCCAGCACTATTCCCATGATAGTTACGGACAGCAGCCCGCTTTCGCTTTGATAGAGGTTTGAGAGCGTAAAGGCGAGTATGACCGTCATCAGGGTCATAGGACTCCTCAGGCTGTCCGGTATCCAGTAGCGCTTTAAGAGGAATACGATCGCGTAGGCCGAGATTACGCCAATAGAGCCGCCAACGAAAATGGTCTTTGCTAGCCCCGTGACCGCCAGCGAGGTCATCTCCCGGGTAGAGCCGCTAAGGACGACCTCATAGACCAGGACAGCCAGGAGAGCCCCGATAGGGTCTATCAGCATCCCCTCCCAGTTCAGTATGGAGGCGATAGAGCCGCGCGGCCTCACATGCGCAAGCAGTGGTGCGACTACCGTAGGGCCGCTTACCACCAGGATGGAGCCGAGCAGGATCGCTATCTGTATGTCGAGCCCGAGTATCCAGAACGCGGCGACAGATACCAGGCACCAGGTTATGGCCGCGCCTATGGATATTAGCCTGTGGACGGCGCCGCCGGTCTGGCGGTACTCATCGATGCTGAGGTTAAGTCCTCCCTCGAAAAGTATAATAGCGACGGAGATGGATATGAGCGGGAAGAGCAGGGGGCCGAATATCACATCCGGGTCTATGAACCCCGTGACCGGCCCTGAGATGAAGCCGAAGACCAGCAGCAGCAGGATAGAGGGAATCCCTACGCGCCATGCTATCCATTGCGCCAATATGCCGATAACAATTATTGAGGCAAACCCCGTAAGGACAAGTTCCGTCAATATCGTACCCTTCAATAAAATTTTTAGAGGATTATTTGAAACTCTTAGGTTTAGAATTTTAATTATAACCGTTTAAAGGTCGGTTGTCCATAAGCTCTGTTGAAGAACTTCCGTACAAGGAGGCTCAAACCCATAGAGACCGAAAAAAATCCCATTGGGCATTGCAGTTTATGATAAAATCATATGAGTTTTTTCGCTTCTTTTATGATTGCCTGAGGCTATATTTTGAAAATACCCAAGAGATATCTCTTCATCACCCTGATACTTCTTTTCTCATTATCTGTAGTAGCCCGTGGTGAAAGAGGCGGGCTAGCAAATGACAAAGGCGCCTCGCCCGCTAACACGATAACCCCTGTCGACTTCAAGGTCGCCTTCTTCGGCGACCTTGGCACTAACAAGAAATCCATCAAACTCCTTAAGATGATAAAGGACGAGGGCACAGATATGGTCATTCATCTTGGCGATATCGACTACGCCGGCGACCCCGCGGGCCACGCCAAGAGAGTTGAGCGCATATTCGGACCTGATTTTCCATACCTGATGCTGATCGGGAACCATGATGAGGGGTACTGGTATGGCGAGGGCGGGTATCAAAAACTTCAAGAGAAGAGACTTAAGCGTATCGGCGTCGAGTGGGAGGGAGATCTCGGAGTAATGAGTAAGATAAAGTACAAGGGGCTCTCCATAGTAATGGTCTCTCCCGGCATTACCGGATGGAATCTCTTCTCAGATACCCATGCGAGATATATTAGAAAGAACCTCAAGAACGACACTTCCACATGGAGGATCTGCGCCTGGCATAAGAACCAGCATAAGATGCAAGTATCGAAGAAAGGGAACGAGACCTACTGGGGAGTATATGAAGAGTGCCGAAAGCGCGGGGCCATTATCGTAACAGGCCATTCCCATACA
This sequence comes from uncultured bacterium, assembly GCA_965372515.1. Taxonomy (GTDB): domain Bacteria; phylum Desulfobacterota; class GWC2-55-46; order GWC2-55-46; family JAJCZF01; genus CBDVCO01. Next base: position 19,169 of record CBDVCO010000021.1, read on the forward strand.
TATTCACGCTCCCATCTGCTTAAGAGTATAAAGAACCAGAGGGTAAGCTCTCTATCGAATAATCTGGAGCTTGCCCCAGGCCTTAGCTTTGTCGTTGTCTCAGGGCTTGGCGGAGGGGGGAGAAAAAAGAGAGGAGGCACCAGTTTTTCCGCCCAATATAGGAAACCGACAGACCCCTGGTGGGCGAGCGTATATACGGCTGACCAGAAAGCCAAAAACGGAGCGCTCTTCTGTGAATTCAATAAGGACGGGGCTTTGAGGTTTGCCGAGTGCTATTTTAAGAATATAAAGGGCAAGATCATAGACCAATTTACAATAACGAGCAAGGTTAATTAATTAGCCTTTAAACCCATCTCTTTTCTCTTGCTCTATGCTCTGCTTCACGCTATTATGTCAAAGATTTGCTTCATATCCATCTCTGATCTCTTTAAATATCCTGCTTTGGAGACCTAAATGAGTTGCTGCAGGGGACACGCTTCAAAATACTGGTGCGAACGCCATCCCGACGTTTACAAGGACAAAGACGGCAACCACTACTGCGTCTTTCATGCTCCCTCAGGGCATAAGGATATTCCCGACAATCTATTTATCGATCTCCTCTTTGAAGAGATCGATCACGCCATCGGTAAGGACGAGCCGTGCAGCCTCATGCATGCCATAATTCCATCGGATGTTGATTTCGGCAAATATGATGAAGCCAACCCTTTGCCCGCTTTGGACTTAAAGGAGGCGCTCTTCGAGGGTGCCGTGGATTTCTCGAATGTTACCTTCGGGGGCAAGTTGGACCTCACCAGGACCGAATTTATGAAGGAGGTCTCATTTTTGAGCGCCGATTTCAAGGACGAGGCGCTATTTTTCGATTCGATCTTTAATATGAAGGTCGACCTTAAGGATGTAACCTTTGAAAAGATCGTCTGCATATCCTGGGGTTCTTTTAAGGCCGGGGCCGATATGGGAGGGACAAGCTACGGTGGGAAACTGCTCCTGAAGAGGCCCAGTATAGAGACAAAGAAAGAGGATTAACGGGCAGGCTTTGGCGCCCAGTATTTTGATGACAATGCTTTTTGGCTATGCTAGAATTATCTTGTTTAGAGTTATCGACAACTTAAAGAACCATCAATTCGAGGATATTTCGCTTAAACTTTCAGTAGATACGCAACATATCGTATCTGCTGTTTTTTTATCTTTATTCACCTAAAATAAGTCATATTTTATGAGACTCATAGAGATCAGCAAGGGTTCCAAGATCGCGTACTTCTCCATGGAAGTGGGCCTGGAGCCATCCATTCCAACCTATAGCGGCGGCTTGGGAATTCTGGCCGGAGATACGCTTCGCTCTGCGGCCGATCTACGCGTACCCATGGTCGGAGTTACTTTGCTCCATCGCAAGGGTTATTTCAATCAAAAGCTCGATAGCTCCGGAGTCCAGAGCGAGGAGCCCGTCTACTGGCGCCCGGAGGAGAAGCTAGAAAAACTCAGCACCAAGGTATCTGTCAGGATCGAGGGGCGCGAGGTCAACATCGCCATATGGCGATATCTGATCGAAGGGATCTCCGGCCACAGCGTGCCGGTATATCTGCTCGACACCTCGCTTGAGGAAAATACCCCCTATGATCAGACGATTACAGACCACCTCTATGGCGGCGACCACCACTACCGCCTTTGCCAGGAGGTAGTTCTCGGTATCGGCGGGGTGGCGGTATTAAAGGCGCTTGGGTATAACTCTAACCTCCATTATCACATGAACGAGGGCCATAGCGCCTTTTTGACACTCGCCCTTCTAAGTATGCAGACTGCGGCGTGCGATATCAGGAAGGTCAAGGATTCTGATCTGGAAAAGGTGCGCGACAAATGCATATTCACGACCCATACGCCAGTTCCCGCCGGACACGATAAGTTTCACGTCGATATGCTCACCAAGGTCATAGGTATCGATTGCACAAGGGCGCTGGAGCATTTTGTGGGCTTCTCCAACGGTTATCTCAATATGACCGAACTGGCGCTCTTTTTTTCACACTACATAAACGGCGTGGCAATGAGGCACGGCGAAGTCTCCAGGAGTATGTTTCCGGGCTACCCTATAAACGCCATCACCAACGGCGTACACGCCGTTACATGGACCTCGCCATCATTTGCCAAGCTCTTTGACGAGCGTGTCGAGGGTTGGCGCCATGATAATCTATATCTACGCTACGCGATGAGCATCCATCTGGATGAGGTTAAAGAGGCCCATCTGGCCGCTAAAAAAGAGCTCTTTGAAAAGGTCAATAAACTAACAGGAGAAACACTCGATATCGATGTGATGACACTCGGTATCGCGAGGAGGGCTACGCCTTATAAACGGCTCGATCTGATCTTTTCTGACATAGACCGCCTGGTGAAGATAGCGAAAGAGACGGGCCCTTTGCAGATCATATACGCCGGCAAGGCCCACCCGCGTGACGAGCCGGGTAAATCGATCATAAAAAATATTTTTGTCGCCGCCGGAGAGCTTGAGGGGCTTATCAAGGTGGTCTTTGTAGAGAATTACGAGATGAGCCTCGCAAAATTGATCTGCGCCGGTGTGGACCTCTGGATAAATACGCCTTTGAGGCCGCGCGAGGCGTCTGGTACAAGCGGCATGAAGGCCGCCCTTAACGGCGTGCCCTCTTTCTCTGTATACGACGGCTGGTGGGTCGAGGGCCATGTTGAGGGGGTCACCGGCTGGACCGTCGGCAAAGAAGAGAGGACCCCACCCGACGATATGAAGGAGCTTGTAGACGATATGTACGATAAGCTCGAGAGGGTGATACTTCCCATTTTTTACGGCGACCCCGACGGCTACGCGCTTGTTATGCGCTCGGCCATCGCGTTTAACGGATCGTTCTTCAACACACAGCGCATGGTGAGCCAGTATCTCTGTAACGCCTACTTCCCAATAGAGGTTTTGCTGGAGGATAGCCCTAAGGGCAGTTGAAATAAAACCTATGTCAGGCTGTCGGTGCGAAGAGGGGG
>CBDVCO010000022.1:0-22127 GCA_965372515.1 uncultured bacterium
TTTTTTTATTTAGAATATACCTATGGAGTTTTTTACGCGTCACGAAGTTATGCAGTAAAAATAAATCTTAAGGGAACTGAATCATGGGAAGCAAGAAGAAAGTATTGATAGTGGAGGATAATTTTATGAGCAAGACGCTTGTAAAGGAGATCCTCCTTATGAACGGTTATGAGGTCGTCGAGGCGGACAGGGGCACGGAGGCGTTGAAGCTTGCCAGCACCGAGAGTCCCGACCTGATACTTATGGATATCAATATGCCCGGGATGGATGGTATAACCGCCGCCAGGCTTATTAAAGGTAATGAAGAGAGCAAGGATATTCCGGTGCTGGCGTTGACGGCGTCGGCGATGAAGGGCGACGAAGAGGATATGATGAAACAGGGCTTCGACGGTTACGTCGCCAAGCCCATAGACGCGAAAGCCCTGATTAAGATGATAGAGAGTAACCTGACCTAGATTTTTTAATCTACCCGCTTTCTTTGGCGAGTTTCAGATTCATCAGCGCCTTTTCTATCTTTTGTATTTCCTTAGCGGATAGTTTCGCGTGGCCGTATCTCACCCCTTCAAAGGCTCTGGTAATACCGAGTGCATCCTTATTTCCGATCCTTTTCGCGAATTCCATCGCCGTCTCCCCGTAGTTTCTCTCAAGGCCGGCCTTTTTTAAATATATCTCCATGCGCCGGTAAAAGGGCGGGGTCTTTTTTCTCACAGCCCCTTCTTTTCTTGATCTACTTTGAGATCTAAAAAACAGAGCCAGAATGATCATTATAATTATCGCAAAGATCATAATAAAAGAGGAGGGGCGAAGCAGCGAGCGTAGAGAAGTAGCATCTCCTTTGGTGACGATATCCCTGACGGCGTTTATGTAACTGCGAATGCCGTTAATAACCAGGTTGGTCTGGTTCTCTATTTTGAGCGCGGCCCGGACCTGGTCGGAGATGGAGTATTTGATGATGTATCTTCGCCATTTAAATCTCAAGGCGTCTACATACATGCTTAGCGCCGAGGTCTTCACAAGCCCGGTAAGCCCGATGCTCGGCGTCGGGTCAAAGCGGGTCCACCAGCCGTCTATATCGGCCTCGACCCAGCTGTGAGCGTCCTGCTGGCGCACAAGGAGATAGTTGCCGTATTCGTTCCATTCACCCTGCAGAAATCCGGTTACTATGCGCGCGGGTATGCCTGCGCCTCTAAGGAGCATGGCCATGGCAGTGGCAAAGTGCTCGCAGTAACCTTCTTTTGTAAAGAAAAGAAAGTCGTCGAGCGGGCTTGGGCCCTCACCCTTACGGGGGCTCAGCGTGTAGGAGTAGTTTTGTTTTAAAAAGGTCTTTATTTTTTCTACCTTTTCCGTTTTTGTCCGCGACCCTCTGGTTAAACGTCTGGCAAGCTCTACTACCTCAGCGCTTAGTTCTTCTGTTTCCAGATAATAGAGCGTGCCGTCATTTGGGTCCTCCAGGACCGCTGAGTCGAGGTTTGACATGACCGTATACTCGATCCTTGAGTATGGAATGTTCGGCAGGTATATTGCTCCGGACTCGTTTGTCCAAAGAGTCGGAAACCTGCCTTCGACCATCACTATACGGGAAGCGCCGAATATCACGTCGGTCTCGAGTGCTTCAAGCATTATCTTTTGAACGAGCATGGATGTGCCGATCTTTTGAGTCCGGCCGATGATGAAGCGGTTGTCTGATTTTTTCCATAGCCTGGTCTTCTTCCTTGTCGTGGCCTCCCAGCCCGTCGGGACGTAACGGTCGAGTGTTTGTCCCCTGAAATAGAGGGTCTCATTAAGAGGTGGTCCGCCCACAAGCTCCACGCGCATCACTACGGCCGTGTCCCTCTTTACCGGGCCGAAGTCGCCAAGGCGTATCTTTTCGGAAAAGCCGCTTACCTTTATGCCTGAGATATTTTTAGTATCGAAGAGTCCGATGCCGACCCTCGGTATGATGAAGAACAGGATGAGCGTGATGGTGATAGAGACAATGGTAAGCGCAATCGTAGTAAGAAAGAAGGCGGGGGAAAAGATATTCGAGGGCAGGTCTTTTTGGCCGGGGTAGTGGCTCTCAAATTCCCCTTTTATATTGAAGATGATCATTGCCCATATCGCGCAAATGATAAAGAGCGAGATGATCAGGAGAAAGATCGGGCTTATGGTCGATGCCGCGGCGGCTATGATCTCAAAAAATGTCAGAGAGTAAAAGATCAGGTAGTCTCTGGTTTCGTTAAGGTCGAAGAGCTTTATTGCCGCGAGTATGGTCAGAAACCTTGCCGCGGAGCCCATGAGGTTATGGCTGAGCATAAGGTAATCGAGGGTAAAGAATAGAAATAGCCCGATTGCCGCTATATTCCAGATGGTTTTGAGCCTTGTTGTCCTGGCGGGATCGCTATGATTGCCGCTCTCAGTGAGCACTCTTTTTACGAGACTTAAGATTACAATTGCCACGGCTGTGATGAGAAAGCCGGGGCCGACCTCTGTAACCAGAGAGGCGCTTACGAGCCCCATTGCGGCCATCGTATAGGTGATGAGCGTTATTATTAATGAACTCTTCAAGCAGGCCTCAGCTTAACGCTCGCAGCGGAGCCGCGGTCTCCCTTGTCTGACGGCTCTATTAGCGCGAGGATATTGAGCAAGGTGAAGAGGTGGGAGCGGCCGCGAGCGCAGTCGACGGTGCTTTCTATGGTCTTTAGGCCGACATAAAAGCCGCGTTCCGTAAGATGACAGGCGAGAGAGGCCGCCTCAGAGACCATCTGCTCGAATAACTCCTCTGTGCCGTTATCTGATGAGTTGTCGAATTCGATCATGAAGCGAACTTCGGGCTCCTCCTCAAATTCTCTGGTCATCAATTTCTGCACCCTGGCGCTTGCTTTCCAGTCTATCCTTCTGGAGTCGTCACCTGGAGAGTATTCTTTTAGTGAATGGAGTTCAAATCCGTCTCCTTTTCTCTTGAGCCCCTGCGTATTATCAGAGGAGGACTCAAAAGAGCGCAGGTCATCGATTTTCTTGATAGGCCGTATGCGCGGATAGATAAGGCGGCGGGAGCTTGTGATCTCGCGCTTGCCTTTGGTGAATAAGGAGAACGGGAAGCTCGTTCTGATCATTAGCCCTCGTAGCTCGATCTCTCCTCGTCTCTTAAAGGTGTACGTGTTGTGTCTGGTGGCGGCCTCATTGTGCTCAAGTTTAAGCACATATGCCTCGCTCGATTCAATTGAGGGTGTTGGCAGCTCCGAGAGGTTAAAAGAGAAGGAAGGGAGCACTCTCTTTGTGTTCTCTATGTCGAGCCTTGCCGTGACCGGCATGCCTGCGAATATGCGCTTCGGCAAATTCCTCTTTACCCTTATGCCGCGAAGCGTCGACTCGCTCATTATACCCGATATTATAATGAGCGACAGCAGCATACCGACCACCAGGTAGAGAAGATTGTTTCCTGTATTTATTGCCGCTATACCGATCAAGAGCAGTATGCCTATATACCACTTCCCAAGCCTCGTCACCTTGAGCGTGCGGGGGAATATATATACCCTCTTCTTTTTTTCCTGATCCCCACCCGGATAAAAGCGTCCCAGGAGGATCGTCATCCATGGCAGGGGGGCGGATATTACAGGCCTAATAATCATTGTTTTTCTAAGTAGTTAAGGGTGATAGTTAGAGTTAAATGTAAGCCGTGATTGGGTCGGGGTCTCTCTATGTTTTATATCGGGACGGCTATTGATTCGATTACCTGCTCTATCAGGGTTACCGACTCTGCTTTGGCTTCTTCAAGGGCCGAGTATTCGGCTACGACCCTGTGAGCGAGCACCGGTACTGCGAGCGATTTTACATCGTCGGGCGTACAGTATGATCTTCCTAAAACCAGGGCCCTTGCCTTTGCGGCGCGATGTAGGTCCATAGCCGCCCTTGTGCTCGCGCCGAGCCTTATCCCTTCACGCTCTCTTGTGGCATGTACAATGTCGAGTATATAGCCGACAATATCCTCATCAATGACGACACTCTCGACTCCTCTTTGGATCTCGGCGAGTTCCACGGTATCTATAACATGAGAGAGCTTTGAGGGGTCGAGCGTATCGAGCGGGCTTGTGAGAATCTCTCGTTCCACCTGGGCGTCTGGGTAGCCGAGCGATATCCTCATGGCGAACCTGTCCAGTTGATTCTCGGGTAGCGGAAAGGTGCCGGCATATTCAATGGGGTTTTGTGTGGCGAGTATCATAAAAGGGCTGGGTAGCTTATGGGTAATCTTATCCACGCTTACCTGACGGTCGTTCATGGCCTCCAGGAGCGCGCTCTGCGTCTTCGGCGTCGCCCTGTTGATCTCGTCGGCCAGCACGATATTGGCGAATATCGGCCCCTCGCGGAATTCGAAGGTGTGCTCCTGCTGGTTATATACGGTCAGCCCCAGGAGATCGGTCGGCAGGAGGTCGCTTGTGAATTGTATGCGCTGGAAAGTACAATCTATGCTCTTTGCCAGAGCAAAGGCCAGTGTGGTCTTGCCGACCCCCGGCACGTCTTCGATCAAGAGGTGGCCCGAAGAGAGCAGGGTGGTTATCACGAGCTCTATGGCCTCGCTCTTTCCCCGGATAACAGAGGCAAGGTTAGCTCTCAGGGCCTCGATCTTGTCGTTGTATATGTTGTATATATTTTTTTCCATATCAGGTATTTTATCCGATCACTTCCTCAAATTTTTATAATATCAAATGACAGTTTTTATATCAAACGCCGCAGATACTCTTTGCCGCTCTGCTCTTTTAACTCGTAACCTTTGCCCGGTTAAGGCCTTAGCCCCACTATCGGGGATTAGTGCTTGAATTTAATTGTCAAATCATGGTAAAAACAATATTGTATTATCTGAATCGGTTTTTTGTTGCTACGAGTTTCTTTACTCGAAATGTTCGGTTTCAGGCCGAGTAAGTCCACTTCGGCCAAAACTCTTGAATATATGGTGGTCAAATGAGGATCTCTTTTGTTTTTCGTATATTTTCCCGCTCAAAGGCTCTAGTAGCGTTCCTTGCGCTAATGATCTTAAGCTTTACGGTTTTACCGGGCTTTGCACGAGCCGATGACTGGCCGATGTTCCTGAAGAACCCGTCGCATTCTCCAAAAGTTGGAAACCCTCCAAGCCCGTCTTTGACCTTAAAATGGAAGTTTGAGACAGCGGGTCCTATTTACTCCTCGCCTGTGGTTGTCGGCAATACGGTATTTATCGGTTCCTATGACAAGTTTCTCTATGCCCTTGATGCTTCCACAGGCTCGCTTAAATGGAAATTCGAGACAGGCGGGGAGATACTCTCTACGCCAGCGGTACGAAGCGGCGTTATCTATCTAGGTTCCAAGGACGGATTTCTTTACGCGCTCAACGCAAACTCCGGTGAGTTGGAATGGAAGTACGAGAGCGGGGGTGATATCTTTACATCTCTGGTGCTTGGCGAGGATATGGTCTATTTCGCTTCTTCGGATACTTTCGTCTATGCTGTAGACATTGATAGCGGCAAGCGCGTTTGGAGGTCGAAGCTCAAAGAGAATACCAAATACGGGGGCATATACTCTTCCCCGGCATATAAGGACGGCGCTATCTATATTGCCAGTAAGAATAAGAAGCTCTATTCTATGGACGCGGAGACCGGCGCCCGCATTTGGTCTACACCTACAAAGTCGGCTATCTATACATCGCCGGTTCTTAACGACGGTCTTATATATATCGCTTCTTTTGATCGTAAATTTTATGCCTATGAATATGCCGGTAATGATGCCATGCCGGTGTTTAGAAGGTCGGTTAAGGAATGGGCCTATTCGACTCCGGCAATCTATCGAGGCTCGATATATCTTGGACTTAAGAACTCCCAAATATTGGTCCTCGACAAAAAGTCCGGCAAGAAGCTGAACACTTTCTCTCTTCCCGCCCCCATCAACTCAAGCATTGTGATAGATTCTAACGGGGTTATGTATGTAGGTTGCGCAGACGGCAATATATATCTACTCAGCGCTTCAAGCGGAGAGGTGCTTTGGAAGTATAAGACGGGCGCGGGAATACATTCTTCACCGGCAGTCGCGGGCGGCAGGCTATATATAGGCTCAAAGGACGGTTCACTTTACGTATTTGAGTAGAGAGCTTTGAGGGCGCGGATATCCAGGCCGGTCCTATAAACAGGTTAATATCTTTTAACCTTTTGATAATAAGCGTTTTATCTGTAGCTGATAAGATTATAATCGAGGCAGTGGCTCGATTTCAGTACTTTTTTTGTTTTTAAGCTCTTTTATATTATTTTACGATTTTTGGGGACGTTTTCGCGTTTTGCCGGACGTTCCCGTGCTTTAAGTGGTTTGTCGCTTTACAAACCGGGCAGGCTTTATAAGGCCGGCCCTGATAAGGCAGGAGGGAAGATGAGGAGACTGTCCTTGATACTTATTATATTGCTTGCGGTGACCCTTAACGCCGGTCTTTCATTTGCCGTTGAGGAAGGTGAAGGGACCCAGGAATATTATCCCAGGGACGACGTGTTAAGATCGATTATTAACCCCCACGAGCAGATAAGCGATGAAGGTGAAATTCTCTGGAATAAATGCTATATCTGCCATCAGGTAATGCCCGACATAAAGAGGGCAAAGTCTATCGCGGACGTCAAGATCCGCTTTGAGGACGACCCCAAACAGATGTGCTACAGGTGCCACCCTCAACCGATGCATCCGGGGGGCGCGTGGGTTGGGGCTGCCATGGGCACGGTCGGTTCCCCGAACCATCTGGTTGAGCCGCCGCCCCATATACTTAAAAATCAATCCCTCTCTTTGAAAGAGGCTTTTATAATGTTACCGCTTGACCCTAAGAGCGGAAAGCAATTTTGCGCGACCTGCCATAATCCTCATGAACGAGGACTTCTTATCGGAAGGGCCGATAGCGGTGCAGACAGCGTTCAGAGAAAACGTACGGAACGCATCTCCGGTGCGACGCTGTGTCAATACTGCCACAGGAAATAAGCATTTAAATGTCATACACATCAGGCTTTCTTTTCATCATCTGGACGCCAAAAAGGAGGGCATTTTGACACACGCTCTCAAAAAAAAACCTTCTCACCTCTCTTTATACTATCTTCGGATGCCGTTCTTCGCTTTCCTTCTGCTTTATTTTTCATCTGTTTTGCTTCCTTCTTCGGCATTTGCGGCTAGACCTGAGCCTTATGAACCATTTGAGGCAACCACAATCGTTTGGCCTCTTCCGCCTGAGCCTGCTCGTATCGCTTATATAAGCTCTATTAATAAAGCTTCCGACATAAAGGCGAAAAAGGGTTTTTTAAAGAAGGTCGTCCGGTTTATGTTTGGCGAAAAGGTTGAGGGTATTGTAAAGCCGCATGGTATTGCGGTGGACAGCATGGAGAGGCTGATAGTGGTTGACTCGGCCGCTGCCAGGGTCCATATATTTGATGCAAAGAAGGGTAAATACAAGGTAATTGCCGGTGGCCGCGACTTTAATTTTTCCTCTCCCATAGGGGTCGCTGTTGATGCATACGATAATATTTACGTCTCTGATTCCATACAGGGCAAGGTCTTTGTCTTTAACTACAGAGGCCGCTTTCAATTCGTTATAGAGGATTTAATAAGGCCGACAGGGCTTGCGATAGATAACGACGACCATATCCTCTATGTTGTCGATACCGGCGCGCACAAAATAAATATCTATGATCTCAGGGGCACATATATCAAGACGATCGGCGGGAGGGGTAATGAAGAAGGTGAATTTAATTTTCCAACGGATATATTTATAGCCGGCAAGGGCGATATCTACGTCATCGACTCGATGAATTTCAGGGTTCAGAAGTTCAATAACGACGGAAGGTTTTTAATGCAAATAGGCTCTCACGGGGACGGCACCGGTGATATGGGAAGGCCCAAGGGAGTGGCCGTAGATTCATTTGGATACATCTACGTGGTGGACGCTATTTTCGATACCGTGCAGATATTTGATCAGGATGGAGACTTTCTTTTGAATTTCGGCGCTACGGGATCAGGGCCGGGCGAATTCTGGCTTCCTTCCGGTATATATGTAGACGGAACCTCCAGGATATATGTCTCTGATTCTTATAATAAGAGGGTGCAGATATTCGAATACCTTGGGGCAAAGGATGATGTTCTTAAACGATAACCTACTTACGAGAGGCCGTATTGAAGCTATCCCCGGTTCTACCAGGGGTAGGGGCATGGGCAGGTGGAGAGCCCTTTCTCTTACACTCTCTTTTATTCTCATCGTGCTTACGGCCTCACCGGGCTCAGCGGCAGTCGCAAATACCAAGCATAACCTCGGCACATATTCTCCGGGTACCGTAAAGAGCGCCGACACCACTCAGATATGCGTCTTCTGCCACACACCGCATAACTCTTCACCCTCAGGCGCTCTGTGGAACAGGATCGATTCCGGTGCCACCTATACGATATACGGGACCACAACAATGGTCTCTGATCTGGGACAGCCGACAGGCGCGTCCAGGTTGTGCCTGAGCTGTCACGACGGCACTATAGCCATAGGCTCGGGGTCGCTAATTGATGAGCCGGGGTTCGGTACGGGCGTAACCCCCATAACGGTCTCAGGCGCCGGTACCAGCGGCGGAAAGTTGACGAGCGCCAGTTCAGCGTTTATAGGGACGGACCTTTCAAACGACCACCCGATCAGCTTTGATTATAATAATTCTTTTCCGGATAATCTCGAGATCGCGGATATTAACTTCCTTCCGGCCGAACTCGCACTTGACGCTGGCGACAATCTTCAGTGTACAACCTGCCACGACCCGCACGGTACCGCTCTGGATCATTTCCTGACTACTTCGCTTACCAACGCCGGTATGTGTACGACATGCCATCTAAAGAAATACTGGTACGGTGATACGCCCATACATGACACCTCAACCGCTACATGGAACTCTACGGCCCCGAACCCGTGGCATATAGACCTCGGCACCCCGGGATACACCGACGATACCCCTGTGCTACAGAGTTGTCTGGCTTGTCATCGCTCTCATGGCGGCGCTTATGATATGGCGCTTACAAAGGGCGATGACGGAGGCGGGCCGCCTACGGAACTCGGCGAGGAGTGGACATGCCTTAATTGCCATAACGGTAATGTCGCCGCGGTTGATATGAAGCCGTATTTCGATCAATCCGTAAAGGTTAGCGAGCACCCTGTGATGAAAAGTACTTTCGGTGCGCCCATGTATAATCTGCACAGGGCATCAAGGGATCTTCCGGGCAATCCGGTCAGGGAGGCTCAGTCCGATCTGGATAATTCCAACAGGCATTCGGAGTGTAAGGACTGCCATAACCCCCACGGAGCAAAATCAGGCAACCACGAGGTCGGAAGTAATTTTGGATACGGCATAGGAAATAATCTCTTAGGGGGCTGGGGTGTAAAGCCCCTTAACGACACGTGGCCCGCCGCAGGCACTCCCATTGATCAAAGCACCGGTTATACAGTGGTGGATCTCGACACGATCGCTCAACCCGACGTAGACATCAGAGAGGGTTATATGTGCATGAAGTGCCATTCATCATATGCTTACGGGACATTGGATACGGACAGGCCTGACGTGCCTTCTGGTAATGGCATTGGCAACTCGGCTATCGAGTCGGACCTGAGTCTTGATTTTAATCCCAATAACTTCGGCTATCATCCGGTATTCGCTGTTGGAAAGAACCAGCCGCCTGTTACGGCGAATCCCAGCTGGAGCGCCAAGGGACTTACAGATACCTTTTTATATACGGATTGGCCGGGCGGGACTCGCACGGGTTACTATCGTGTGGAGCACAACAGCACCATAAACTGCTCGGACTGCCACGGCTCGGATGATGCGGCCGACCTTCAGGGCCCCCACGGCTCCACCAACAAGTGGATACTCAAGGGCAATGAGACCGGCTTCGGCACGTTCGACAACTTTTGTTTTAATTGCCACAGGAGGCTGGTATACGGCGACGAGGATTTTATAGGGCTGGCGGGGGATGTGGCACTTTCAAGGGTTGACCATCCTGTCGGGCTAAGTCCAACATCTCCGTTCTATGAGAGCGCTGTCTCCAGCGGTGCGGCCACCGGCAACAGTTCGAACTCTTTCGGTAACCTCTGTATGACATGCCACGGCGGCCTCTGGGATACCACCACCACGCCGGGGCAGATAAAGGGCATACACGGCTCTAATGCCGCGGCCGGTTCTCAGCCCGGTTCAGATCCCCTGGGCTACAGGCTTATGAACGGCGCTTGCGTGGAGAGCTATACACGTCCGACCTCTACGCAGGCTGGCCAGATATGGTTTAAGGCCGCTACAGACGACCACTGTCTGTATCTATTTTCCACCGTGACCATTACATACGCGACAGATGCGAATCACGACTGCACGGATATAACCGATTGTAATCCATAAGGAGATCAATTTGAGATCAAGGCTTAAAGGTTTTCTTTTAATCCTCTCTGTTGTTCTTTTGGTAGCTTTGGGTTTAGTTGCCGATGCGCAGGACTTATCTGAAGATCCGATCGGTAATCCGCATGAAAGGCGCGGAGAGGGGAAATGTTACGTATGTCACACGCGTCGTCCCCCGCAGCTTATCGACGACCATGTGGAGACCTGTACAAATTGTCATATAGGCAACATTGAAAATCATCCTGTTACGAGACACCCGATAGATGTGGCGGTTAAGATTATGATACCCACACCGCTTCCTTTGACCAAAGAGAAGAGGATAGTCTGTTCGACCTGTCATGATCCGCATGATGAGCACGGATTTAGCAGTCTTTTGAGGGTCCGGTACCATAAGCTTTGCGTTCAGTGCCACAGGGGATATTAGTGCCATTGCGACATTAATGTATTTTAAGGTTTGTACTTTGCCGGATTTTTCTGTAAGATAGGATATTGCTTTTTACGGAGGTAGATAGTGAATAAAGATAGAGTATTTATTTTTGTTTTAGCGCTCGTCATCTCCATTGTCCTAATTTCCACCGGATCAGAGCTCTTTGCTCAGGAGAGCCTGAGTCCCGCCGAGCTTAAGAGTATGGGACTTAAGTCGCCCGGCGATTACGGCAATATTGTGCTTAATAACAAGACAGGCGAGGGCAAGGCGATGCCCGCGGTCGTATTCCCTCACTGGTGGCACAGGACCCAGTTTACCTGCAAGGTCTGCCATATGGAGATAGGCTTTCCGATGAAGGCCGGTGAGACCGACTTTGTTATGGGCGATATATTCGCCGGAAAGCAGTGCGGCACATGCCACAACGGCTCTATCGCGTTTATGCCCATGGATTGCGCCCGTTGCCACTCTCAGGGTCAAGAGGTCCCGCAGAATCGAAAGATCGAGGAGGAATTAAAGGATCTTCCAAAGGACGATTTCGGCAATAAGGTCGATTGGGTCAAGGCCATCAGGGACGGCTCGATCAAGCCAAAGGCCACGCTCGACGGCACCGGCCAGATGATGGTGGTGGACCTGGATATTGAGATTCCGGTTACCAAGTTTAAGCCGCATCCGCCGGACGTGCTCTATCCTCATAAGGCGCATACCGAGTGGCTTGACTGTTCAAATTGTCATACAGCTATATTTAATATGCAAAAGGGTGGAAACCCCGATATGAACATGATGAAGATCATATCCGGCCAGTACTGCGGTGTCTGCCACGGTAAGGTCGCCTTTCCTCTTGAGAACTGTTACAGATGCCATTCGGCCGACCCAAAGCCTTTTGAAGACCTTTTCCAGGAAAAGAGAAAGAAAGAGGTGGAAGAGTTCTATGATAAAGACAGGGAGAAGAAGAGGAAGGAAAGGAAGATAAGGGATGAGATAAGGGAGAGGGGATACAACTAGTATTTAGTTCTCTTTTGTCGTTTAAGCGCCGGCCCGGTAAATTTCCGGGCCGGCGCTTTTTTTTGCCCTCTATTAACTCCTGTGATAATATCTATATATGGAAGTCATAGCCTGCCATATTAATGCCGATTTCGATACATTCGCCTCCATGATAGCGGCCAGCAAGCTTTATCCCAACGCCCGCCTCGTAGTCCCCGGCTCTCTTGAAAGGGTGCTTAGAGAGGCCATAGGGAGCCTGAAGCTAGGTCTCAAGATCGAGAAGGCCGCTGATATCGATCTCGACAAGGTCACCAGACTCATACTTGTCGATATAAGACATGCGGCGAGGATAGGCAGACTCTGCGAACTTACAAAAAAAAAGGGCGTGGACATTCATATCTACGACCACCATCCGGCCAGTGCCGACGATATTAAAGGCTCGGTTGTGGTATCTCATAATTACGGCTCTACCACCACGATACTGACCTTGATCATCAAGGAGAGGGGCTTAAAGCTGACGGGAGACGAGGCGACCGTTCTAATGGCCGGTATATATGAGGATACCGGTTTTTTGAGCTTTCCGTCCACGAGCGTAGAGGACTACGAGGCGTCGAGTTTTCTCCTTACCAATGGCGCCGAACTCAAGCGTGTCTCAAGGCTTCTAAAGAGCAAGGAGAGCAGTGAGGATATTCATCTTCTCGATAAGTTTATAGAGTCGGCGACGACCTATTCTTTCTCAGGCGTGAATGTAATAATCGCCGCAGCTTCCATTGAGGATTTTTCCGGCGAGGTGGCCGAAATTGCGCACAGGCTCGTCGAGATTGAATCGCCGGACGCTCTGTTTTTACTCGCCGGGGTAGAGGACCGTATTCACCTCGTTATAAGGAGTTCTTCGACGGACCTGAATGCCGGGATCATAGCAAAGGCCATGGGCGGAGGCGGACATCCGAACGCGGCTAGCGCCACTATTAAGGGGCTTACCCTTATAGATGCCAAGGAGAAGCTCGTACGCCTTATAAAAGACGAGCTTACGAATAAAAGAACTGCCCTGGAGATGATGAGCGCGCCGGCGATAACCGTCACCACTGAAACGCCGATATCCAGGGCCTGGGAAATTCTCTTGAATTTTAATATCAACGCGATGCCGGTGGTAGAGGGCACGACTATTCGCGGTGTGATAACGCGCCAGGTAGCGAGTAAGGCCATCTTTCACAAGCTCGCCTCCGCACAGGTCAAAGAGTACATGACGATAGATTTCGAGTATGTGACGACCAAAACCCCTGTAGATAAGATCCGTGAAAAGGTTTTCTCGCACGGCCAGAGGTTATTGCCGGTCTGTAAGGGGAAAAAGGTGGTCGGGGTGATCACAAGGACCGATCTATTAAAACTCCTCCAGGCGGAGCTATTGGAGGGGCCCATGGAGGGAGAGCGTGCCGCGAAGAGCAGGAAGCTAGAGAACATCATGCGCGAGCGTCTTCCAGAAAAGGTATTTGAACTCCTTGCTGAGGCAGGCGTTGTGGCATCTTCAATGGGCTATAAGGCATACGCCGTAGGCGGGTTTGTCAGAGACCTCCTCCTTAGACGGGACAATCTCGATATAGATATAGTCATAGAGGGCGACGGCATTGAGTTCGCCAGAAAGTTCGCCAAGCGAACACAAGCAAAGGTTAAAAGCCATAGCCGTTTTAAGACGGCGGTAATGATATTCCCCGACGGCCTCCATGTGGATATCGCTACCGCGAGGCTTGAGTACTATGAGAGGCCGGGGGCTCTGCCTACAGTTGAGATGTCGTCGCTTAAGCTTGACCTCTACAGGCGCGATTTTACCGTTAACACGCTCGCGCTCGATTTGATACCGGATAGCTTCGGCACGCTCATTGATTTCTTCGGAGCCCAGGGCGATATCAAGGATAAGAGGATAAGGGCGATCCACAACCTGAGTTTTGTCGAGGACCCGACGAGGATATTAAGGGCGGTGAGGTTCTCCGAGAGGTTCGGTTTTAAGATAGCGAAGCAGACGCTTACGCATATAAAAAATACCATGAAGCTCGATATATTCAAGGGTGTCTCGGGAGCAAGGCTTGCCGACGAGCTGAAGAACATCCTTGAGGAGGATATCGCCATTGAGGCCGTCAGCAAGCTCCAAACTCTCGGAGTGCTAAAGCAGATCGAACCTTCAATAGAATGGAACGCGGATATGCGCTCGCTCTTTGCCCGCGCGAGGGATACGCTCGCGTGGTACAGGCTCCTTTACATGGATGAAGGGGTCGAGGTCTGGCTGGTGCTCTTTCTGGCCCTCACCGACCAGATAAAGGACGCCCAGTTAAGGGCTCTCGCACGAAGGCTTAGCATCACCGGGAAGAGAAATCTGGCCGTTATAGAGGGTAGGCGCCCCGGGCTAAAGGCGCTAAAAAAAATAGCGGGTAAGCCGAAGCCGAAACTAATGATGAGCGAGGTCTACCATCTCCTAAAACCCCTGCCGATAGAGGTAATACTCTACCTTATGGAGAAGACAGAGGATGAGGCGACAAGAAAAATATTCTCCGATTTTATAACGAGACTTAGCCCAATGGAGACGGCGCTGAGCGGAGCGGCACTGAAGAGGCTCGGCGTCAAGGAGGGACCCCGAATGGGCAATATTTTAACCGAACTTCTCGATAAGAGATTAAATAACGAGATAAGCACAAAAGAGGAGGAGGAAGCGGTCGTAAGGGGGCTCCTTAGCCGGAAGAGGGGAAAGTAGCCTGGTCTTAGAAACCAAAAAGGCCGCCGGGGTTTGTAACCCCGGCGGCCGTCGTTTAATACTCCCTGGTAAAAAGAACCCTATGCTACTCCCTGGCCTTTTGCATAAACTCAGGGGTGATCTCCGTGATACCCTCTTCCTCGGCCTTCTTCTCTATCTTCTTTTTTGCCATAGGGCGCACAAATACCGGTATCTTTTCCAGAAGCTCAAGCGCTTCAGCGGTCCATTCCATATCTCTACTCCTTTACAGTTGATTTGATATTTCGCTTACGTGTTTATCTTCGTGCATTCTACACTGGCTTTGGTTTAAAGGGAAGTATTTTATGTCCCCATGCCAGGGTATGCACTATTTGACAAGCCCGGTTGGCAAGGCGTAATATAGTAGTAATGAACGGTCCTAAGGATAGAGAGCGTGACAATGGATAAGAGAAAAGATACCTCGATTTACGCGACATTGCTTGTTACATGGAAGGAGAGTGTCGCTTTGCTCCTTGACGCGGCCTCGCTTAAGGCGAAGCTTCATGGCAAAGAGAGGGTGATAATAAAACCCAACCTGGTCGAGGCCATTATGCCGCCTGTTACGACCCCGGTCGATCTGGTTTGTGCAATAGTCGAGTATATTCAGTCTAACGTTCCCGGCATCGAGGTCATAGTCGCCGACGGCACGGGCTCTCTGGATTACGACACCGCGCATGTATTCGCTGAGCTCGGCTACGGGGAGCTTTCACAAAGGCTCGGCGTAAGGCTTATTGATCTAAATAACGAGGAGTCGGTTCGCCTTGAGATCGCCGGGCTTAAGCGCTGGCCCGAGTTCTACCTGCCGAAGATCGTGATGGAGAGTTTCCTCATTTCGGTCCCTGTCCTGAAGGCCCACACGCTTGCCGGAGTGACCCTTACCATGAAGAATATGATAGGGCTCGCCCCTCCCGCGCGTTACCAGCAGGGAGGCCATTGGCGTAAGAGCTCTTTTCACACAGGTATCGACGAAGCGGTCTTCGAGCTGAACCAGTATCGAACGCCGGACTTTACCGTGCTAGACGCTACCGTAGGGATGAGCGAGGCCCATCTGTGGGGGGCCCATCTCGACCCTCCGCCGTGGCTCGTCGTTGCGGGTACAGACCCGGTTAAGATAGACGCGTACGGCGCGGGGCTGTTAAATAGGGACTGGAGAGACGTCGGCCATATCCGCATGGCCGACGGCGTGCTTGGTGGGGCGGAGCCAAATACGCCGGTCCTTATTGAGGGCAGGGTAAAAGAGGCAAAAGGGTAGAGCGCGACATTGGGCCGATAGCCCTTTGTTTATTCGTTTTGCATCGACCTTTTCTTTTCTATCAATCGAATATTCTGGATAAGTGTCCGGTTCCCGGGGTCTATCCCCTGGGCTTTTGAGTAGATATCGAGCGCCTTGTCCCATTCTTTCTTTTCGGCAAAGATATTTCCGATATTCATGAGTATCCCCGTTATATCCCCCTTGTCTTCGGCTCTTTCAAGGGCCGTCTGGTAGCGGGCTATAGCCAGATCGAGATCGCCCTCTTCATGGTAGAGGAAAGCCACCTGAAGGTTTGCGTCGAACCTTCCCGCATCCATTCGAATTACCTCCTCGTAGTAGAAAATCGCCTCGATCGGTTTGTTGGCGAGGCGAAATGAGTCGGCAAGCGAGAGGTTCGCGAGACCGAGGAGCAGGGGGTCCGGGTTTCTCATTGCTTTATTCGATTCAATAGAGGCCTTAAACAGCGGTATAGCCTTATCGGGCTTCTTATCGATAAGATAAAGCCTGGCGAGTTCATTTAGTGCGAAGTAATTTTGAGGAGTTTTTTTGATAGTTGATTTCCATAAGCTATAATTATCCTTCCATTCGAAATTCCTCTTGATGGTACCCACGGAGTAGGCGCCAATGAGGAGAAGGAAGGCTATAAGGATATAGCCTGCTATGCGGTTCTCTTTCTTGGTTGAGAAATAATCCAGGGCCTCTTTAAAGAGCAATGCGATGATAAGCGCGAAACCCGTTCCCGGTAGATATAGATATCTCTCGGCAAAGGGGTTGCGGTCGAGCGCCGGTATAAAGAGGGCGGGAAGGAGCGGTATTATAATGAGACATAGGCCAAAAAGAAATAGGATGCTTCTCTTCTTTAGTTTGTAAAATAGAATTAAAACGAAAATGGTAACGAGTATTGAGAAGATGGCCTTTATCTCGGTAATGGCATAAGCAGGGTGGAATACGTGAAATGTCGATAGCTTTGCAGGTAGCAGGAGCATCTTTATATGTAAGGCAAAAAGGGTGAATGCGTTTATGAAGTATTGAAAGCCGTCAAGATATGGATGCGACCAGGGTTTTGGGGTCATCCCATGAAGGGCGTTAATCCTTAGAATGAAATAGACGATCATAACGACAGCGTAGGGGATATACCTGAACGGAAAGCTAATGTTCTTAGCGTTTTTATCTCTAAATATTATGTCGTAGGCTACGATCAAGATCGGCAGGACGATTGATGTTTCTTTTGAAAGTGTTGAGAGGAAGAAGAATAACGCGGAGATTATCAGGAACGTCTTTGTGCCGTTATCCATAAAACGTAGATAGAGATAGAAGGAGGCAAGGAGAAAGAGAGTGAACGAAAGTTCAGGGATGGCCGAAACCCAGGCTGTTACTTCAGTATTTATAGGGTGCGCTACAAAAATAAGCGCGGCTATCAAGGGGATGATATTGGCTCTTGCGATGTCGGCCCCCTTATTTTTCGCCTCTGTGTTAAATAGAGTGGAGAAGATGATGTAAACCATGAGGCCGTTCATTGTATGAAAGATTATATTAACGAGGTGCCAGCCCCAGGGCTCCAGACCGAATATATGGTACTCGGCCATAAAGACCAGGTGCATCATGGGACGGTAATAGTTCGATAGGGGGTGATCTGTATTAAAGCCCCATGTCTTTGTAAATAGAATATCAGGGATATAGCGGATATCGGTGATCCACTTGTTATTAAGGATCTGGAAGACGTCGTCGTATAGGAAATCGTTTAAAAGGGTATTTGAATAGAGAGCGAAGCTGAGAGCCGCGATTATGACAAAGGGCAGGTGCTTTGAATTTGTTATATTTTCGATTTTCATAGAGGAAGGGTCTCCGCCTTGAGCGGTTTGTATCTATTGGGAAGTGGAGGTTTAGTGCGCGTCATATGGTTTTAAGTTATAAAAACGCTCTATATTTGTCAAGTTAAGATGCCCCTGTTAGCCGGTTGTCAAGGGACCTCGACACGGGCCCATGTAGATAGCGAGCTGGCAGAGAGCAAAAAGCGTTTAACGTCAGCCGTAATTTTGATATACTCATTGTGCTAATATCAGGAGGCAGGTTGAAGAGATACGATGTAATAATTGTCGGCGCGGGACCGGCGGGTATATTCGCCGCCCTGGAATTAAGCAGGGCCGATAAGGGGTTAAAGGTCCTCTTGCTTGAGAAGGGAAGCGACCTAGTTGACAGAGACCGCAGTGATCTCTTTAGCGGCTTCGGCGGCGCGGGCGCCTTCAGCGACGGTAAGCTGAATCTCTCCGCAGACGTTGGGGGCTTTCTCGACCAGTACCTTGACCGCGAGACCCTTATGGGACTCATAGACTATGTGGACTCTATATTCCTTGAGTTCGGCGCCCCATTAGAACTCAAGGGCACGGACAAAGAGGCCGTCGAGGAAATAGGCCGTGGGGCAAAGGAGATGGGGCTAAGGCTCGTACACTTCCCGATCCGCCACCTCGGTACGGACCGGTGCGAGGAGGTACTTTCGAGATTTCGTAAAGAGCTTGAGTCAAGGATCGATATGCTCTTTACGAGCGCCGTGGACGATATTATAAGCGAATCCGGGAAGGTGCGGGGGGTCAGGACTGTCGATGGCGAGGAGTTTCTTTCAGACTATGTGGTGCTCTGCCCCGGGCGCGTCGGTGCGGCCTGGCTCCAGGGGGTCGCCGAAGGGCTCGGGCTGGAGAAAAGCTCGAACTATGTCGATATCGGGGTGCGCGTCGAGGTGCCCGCCGAAGTACTGAGTCCGGTCACCGACGTGCTGCACGAAGCGAAATTCATCTATAGATCAAAGGCCTTTGAGGACAGGGTAAGGACGTTTTGTATGAACCCCTACGGAGTTGTGGTAAAGGAAGAGCATGAGGATTTTTTCACCGTCAACGGTCACAGCTATTCAACAAAGAAGACGGGGTTGAGCAATTTCGCTATCCTCGTCTCAACCACCTTCACCAGTCCCTTTCACGACCCTATCGCCTACGGCGAGTATATAGCAAAGCTTGCGAACCTCCTGGGCGACGGCTTGATAGTCCAACGCCTTGGCGATCTTAAAAAGGGAAGACGCACTACGAAAGAGAGGCTCTTGAAAAATTCCTTTGAGGGCACGCTTAAGGAGGCAACCCCCGGAGACCTCTCCTTTGCCATACCGTATCGTTATATAACGGATATTCTGGAGATGTTAGGAGCACTCGACAAGGTATGTCCCGGGGTCGATTCTCCATCAACGCTCCTATACGGGGTGGAGGTCAAATTTTATTCCATGAGGCTAAAGCTAACGGACTGTCTTGAGACTGAGGTCGAGAACCTCTTTGCCACAGGCGACGGCCCGGGAACGACAAGGGGCATAATACAGGCGTCCGTATCGGGCATTGTAGCGGCTAGGGAGATACTTAGAAGGTTTAAAGAGCGCAGGGGGGAGGGGGCGTGATGAATAGAGGGCGCAGCGACATGGAGTTGGAGGGCTCGACATCCGCCAAATATACCGATAACGTCTCTATTGTGCTCGTCGAACCGGCGGGAGCGGGCAATATCGGCAGTGTCGCAAGGGTCATGCACAACACGGGGCTTAAGAGGCTCGTCCTCGTAAACCCGGTGGAGTTTCTAAACGACGAGGGCTTTTCCATGGCCTGTAACGCCGGGGAGCTACTCTTAAAGGCCAAAGTATGTACTACGCTTGAAGAGGCCGTTAAAGACGCCAATCTCCTTATCGGCTCGACACGGAGGAAGGGTAAACTAAGAAACCCCCATTTTTCGCTAACGGATATCGTGCCTAAGATCAATGAGCACTCTCTAAAGAGCAATGTGGCCTTGATCTTCGGCCGGGAGAACCACGGGCTAAATAACGAGGAGCTGGAGCTTTGCGACATGCTCTTTGAGATACCGGCCCACGAGGATAACCCCTCGCTAAACCTCTCTCACGCGGTCTTTGCCGTCACATACGCCCTTTTTATGGAGCAGGTCCCTAAAGGGGAGGCCATTGAGCTTGCGCCAAGAGATGAGGTATTAAAACTCTTCATTCACCTTGAGGCTACGCTTGAGGCAATAGGCTACGGCACCGACGGCTCTGAATACCTGCTTGAGAGCATTATGCATAATTTCAAGAGGCTCCTGGGCAGGACCGGGCTCATGCAAAAAGAGGTCAATATGCTCAGGGGCATTTTGACCAATATCGAGAAGAGGGTGGAAGAGCCCGATGATGTAATTACCAGTAAGGTCAAGAGTTTATAGCTCTTTTCTTATCCATATCATTAAGTTTTAAGGTTTCTATTATGGCCAGAGAAATTCACCCGCTACCAGCTACTCTAAAGACCGTCATGGTCCAGGGGACCGCCTCGCATGTGGGAAAAAGCCTCCTTACTGCGGCGCTTTGCCGTATATTTTATCAAAGAGGGCAAAAAGTAGCCCCTTTTAAGGCGCAGAACATGGCGCTAAACTCTTTTGTCACCACGCTCGGCGCAGAGATCGGCCGCGCTCAGGCCTTTCAGGCCGAAGCGGCAAATATCGAGCCGACAGTGGATATGAACCCAATACTCTTAAAACCGACCGGCGACGCCGCAAGCCAGGTCATAGTGCACGGCAAAGTCCATTCCCAGATGAGCGCAAGGGAGTATCACGCTTTTAAACCCCGTGCCATGGAATTTGTCCTTGAGAGTCTAGCGAGGCTCGCGCGCGACCATGATCTTCTGGTCATCGAGGGCGCCGGGAGCCCGGCCGAGATAAATCTCAGGGATAATGACATTGTCAACATGGGGCTCGCCGAAAGGATAGACAGCCCGGTCATCCTTGTAGGTGACATTGACAGGGGCGGGGTCTTTGCCTCTATTGTCGGGACTTTCGAACTCTTATCCGCCTCTGAACGGGCGCGGGTCAAGGGGATAATAATAAATAAGTTCAGGGGCGATAAGACGCTTCTCGACCCGGGCCTGACATTCCTCGAAGAGCGTTTAGAAGTGCCGGTCCTCGGTGTGGTCCCGCACCTTGGCCACACGGGGCTTCCCGATGAGGACGGCGTGGCTCTCGACGAGGCTGATAATTATGGTATAGGCAAGGGTAGTGAGGAGGGCGAAGGGGGGGCGCTCATAAATATCATCGTCTTGAGGCTTCCGAGGATATCGAACTTTACGGACTTCGACCCCCTAAAGGAAGTCGCCGATGTCGTAGTGCGCTACATCCACGGCCCCGGCGACCTTAAAGCCATTATGGAGGCCGACCTTGTGATATTGCCCGGGACGAAGAATATAATCTCCGATCTAGAGTGGCTGCGCTCCATCGGTTTCCAGGACTTGATCGCCGACTATCTCGCCCAGGGCGGCATGCTCTTTGGCATCTGCGGCGGTTTTCAGATGCTTGGCATGGAGATATCGGACCCGCACGGTGTCGAGGGCACACTTGCGCGCGCAGACGGCCTCTCGCTCCTCGATATGGAGACCGTCTTAAGGAAGGAGAAGAGTACTTTTTCCGTAGAGGCCGTGCCTCTGGGACTTGACAAAAGCCGGATACAGGGCTACGAGATACATATGGGAGAGACCGTTTCGAGAGAGATGCCCTTTGCGACCATAACGTCTAGAAATTCGTCGGCCGTTAGTATTGCCGACGGGGGAAGGTCAGAAAGCGGCTCTGTCTTCGGCACATATATTCACGGCATCTTTGATAACGATATGTGGAGGGACGCCTTCCTGAATACCTTGCGAGAGAGGAAGGGTACAGCGCGTGTTGAGGGCGCTTCGTTTAAGGCCTCCAAAGAGGCGGCTATCGATGCCTTTGCCCAGACGGTCTCTGAGAACATAGACATGGAGAAGCTCTTCAAGATCATAGGATTAAAACAAGGATCGACCGCTTGTTACTGACTTTTTACATTACAGGGCCTGCCGTTATCATTCTTCTGGCCTATCTGCTCGATCTATTGATTGGCGACCCTCTCTGGCTGCCGCATCCGATCAGGTGGATAGGGCGGATGATCGAGGCCCTGGAACGAAGGCTCAGGCGACCGGCATCTGGCCCCGGCCTATTGCGCTTAACGGGCTTTGTGCTCACACTTACCGTCGTAGTCTCTGTCTACGCCCTCTCGGCGATCGTTCTCCTCTTATTGTTCAGGCTTTCAGTTCCGCTCGGTTTTTTTCTTGCCGTCGTTATGGGTTGGGCTACTCTTTCGGCCCGGGGCCTTGGTAAGGCGGCCTACGCAGTGCTTGCTCCGTTAAGGCAGGGTAAGATCGTCGAGGCAAGAGAGGAGCTATCCCTGATCGTCGGCAGAGATACTAAAGGGCTTACCTCACAAGAGATCGAGCGGGCGCTCGTTGAGACGATAAGCGAGAATACCTCCGACGG
>CBDVCO010000023.1:0-21587 GCA_965372515.1 uncultured bacterium
CGAATTCAAAATAAACGGGAATAGACGCATGAGAATCGCAGGAAAATCCATCTTGATCTTCTCTCTGCTCACGGGCCTCTTTATCATATTTCCGGCTATTAACGCCTATGCGGGGTGTAATGCCACCCGTTTTGTAATCGAAGACGAGGTATCGGGCCAAGAGCTAGGGGTGATCTATACTGAATCCCCTACAACTGCGAATCTGAATGAGGAAATCTGCCTGAGAGGGACTTTTAACGATATAAACTACCAATATATATATAGATGCGACAAGACAAACAGATATGACTTTGTTAAGAAGTTGAAGGAGCATCGTGAGAAAGGCTGTAAATGGGGGGCCATACATTAATCGAATTCAGGTAACGCATAAAGCTTTATCCCGCCCTAAACCTTGATCGACCCGATCAATTCACCAATATCATTCACATTATTTTCTTTCATATAGGACTCTATACCTTTTGCCACCTTTACTGTACTATCCGGGTCTATAAAGTTGGCAGTCCCCACCTGTACGGCGGTTGCGCCCGCTATTATAAACTCAAGCGCGTCGCGCCCGGTCATAATACCGCCTATGCCTATTACCGGTACCGTAGCGACCCTGGCTACCTCGTATACCATCCTCACAGCCACCGGCCTTATGGCCGGCCCTGAAAGGCCGCCCATTACCGTGGCTATCCTGGGCCTCCTCTTGTCGACATCGATGGCCATACCGGTTATCGTATTTATAAGCGAGATGGAATCAGTGCCCGCGTCCTCCACCGAGCGGGCCATGATCTGCAGGTCTGTAACGTTTGGGGATAGCTTGGTCATTATTGGCAGCGCGGTGGCCTTCCTGACGGCACCTACGACCTTAAATGCCTCTTTGGGATCAATGCCGAACTGCATCCCGCCTTTCTTTACATTGGGACACGAGATATTGATCTCAACGGCGCTTACCCCGTCGACCCCGTCAAGCCGTCTGGCGATCTCCTTGTAGTCGTCTACAAGTTCGCCGAATATATTGGCTATGACCGGCACGCCCACCTTTCTAAGAAACGGCATCTTGTCCGAGATAAAGGCGTCCACACCGACATTTTGAAGCCCTATGGCGTTAAGCATGCCGCAGGGGGTCTCACAGGTTCTTGGCGACGGATTGCCGGATCTGGGCTTTAACGAAAGGCCCTTTACAACTATCGCGCCCAGCGTACTAAGCTCCGTATAGGGCGCGAACTCTCCGCCGTAACCGAATGTACCCGACGCGCTCATTACCGGGTTCTTGATCTTGAACCCTCCTATGTCTACAGATAGATTCATAACAGGTCCCAATCGATAAGCGCGCTGTCAAAGACAGGGCCGTCGGAGCAGACCATCTTTAGATTGTCAAATCCGCTATTCTCCGCCTTTTCTGATCCCTGCTCCGGGCTCTTCGTCTTTACGGCGCAACCGAGACACGCGCCAACTCCGCAGGCCATGGCCCTCTCAAGAGAGACAAAGCACTGCACCCTGTTCTCGTAAGAGAGCTTTGAGACCGTCCTCAACATGCCAGGCGGACCGCAGGCATATACGACGCTTCGCCTGTTCAATTCACCTATCATAAGGTCGGTCACCGGCCCCTTCTCGCCCCGGGAACCATCCATGGTAGCGACCTTCACCCTTATACCGAGATCCTTTATATCATTAACAAGTACAGCTTCAGATGAGTCTTTAGCGCCAAAGAGGAGTATCGAGTCGGGGTATTTCTGAGCGAGCAACTTAAAGGGGGCAATACCAATGCCGCCAGCCACCATGAGAAGCTCTTGACCTTCTTCGAGCTCAGGGAAGCCGTTACCCAGTGGGCCCATAATATCGAGCTCTTCACCGGGCCTTAGAGACGACATGATCGTAGTCCCCTTGCCAACGACCTTATATACGATCTCCAGGATCGTTCCCTCCCCGGACCCGGAATCGGCGCCGGCGCCCGGGCGCGAGAGGCCAAAGATACCGAACGGTCTCCTAAGCAGCGGGTCGTAGCTTCCTGAGACCTTAAGCATGATGAACTGTCCCGGAACAACATCCGGAACTTCATCTCCAACAGGACTCCAATCAAGCCCCATTACATAGAGGATATCCGAGAGTGCCCTATTATATATTATCTTTGCCTCAGACATTAACCTTTCCACTCAGAGAGTGCGAGCCCCATCACCAGGGCGTCCTCGTCCACGTAATAATCCTTTCTCTCATAAAAGACCCTGAAACCGAAACTCTCGTAAAGGGATATCGCTGCCTTATTCGACTTTCTTACCTCGAGGAAGATATCCTCCACCCCCTTCTCTCTCATAAACGGCAACACAAATCCAAGCAGCCTCTTCGAGAGCCCCATGCGCCGGAACTCCTCACGCACGGTCAGGTTTAGAATATGCGCCTCTCCCTGGACGATCCAAAAGAAGACATAGGCGACCAACAGATCACTTGAGTCCCTTGTAAGCCATCCGGCCAAAGAATACGATACCGGATTCTTCAACTCTTTTATAAATATATTTCTTGACCAGGGTGTAGGAAAGGAATCTTCTTCTATTTTTAAGACTTCATCGATATCCTCTTCAGTAAGCGGGAGGATCTTCCAGTCGGTAAGGGGTTCTCTTTGCAAGGTCGGCTACCCGATGCATATCTATAACGCGCTCAGGGCGTGAGTCCGGGGAAGAGGGCTATTTCTCGTTAACAGCAAAGATCATATGCCAGAAGTCGATCTTTTTGAGCATATACTTCTCCCTGACGGTAAGCCCCGCGCCAACAATGAAATCGTTTAGACCGAGGTCCGAGCGCCAGCCGATCTTTTCGCATATCGGACTGATCACCTTTTCCACGGCGGCGACTATTTTATTGGCGCTCTTGAAGTGGTTGATAACAACCACTTCGCCACCACT
The DNA here is from genome assembly GCA_965372515.1 of uncultured bacterium. Classification (GTDB taxonomy): domain Bacteria; phylum Desulfobacterota; class GWC2-55-46; order GWC2-55-46; family JAJCZF01; genus CBDVCO01. The sequence goes on from CBDVCO010000023.1 coordinate 2,883, forward strand.
CCTGCAAACTCTTCTAACCTCGTTCATGGCCTTATAAGGATCCGGCACAACGCTTACCACATGAGATATAAAGACCTTATCAAAAGAATTGTCCGGAAAGGAGAGGTTCATGGCATCCATCTCAAAAACCTCTATATGATCGAGATTATTTTTCTTTATTTTATCTCTCGCCTGCTTGAGCATGGCGTCGGAGAGATCGATTCCAACAACAGAACAGTCTTTCGGATAGAGGGAGAGCGATAGGCCCGTGCCTACGCCTACGTCAAGGACCCTATCGCCGGGCTCGATATTCATGGAATCAACGGCGTGGCTGATCCTGGGCAAGAAGAACCTCTTAAAGAGCGCGTCGTAGACGGCCGAGTAGCCCGCGTATATCTTTTTTATACTTTCGAGTTCCAAGTAGGCAAAACCCCTTAATATTATAAGATATACTTATCATATATCTTGGACTAAATCCAGTATGCTTTTGTGATTTTATGTAAAATTTGGGGTAAGGCGAACTCTTTTGAGCGGGGGTCAGTTGTAGGCTACATTCTCTTTGAAATCGTTATAGTGCGAGTACACCGTGTCGACATAGCGAAACTTAAGGGTACGCCCGCTACGCAGCCTCTTTGAAAGATCGGAGGGGCCCCGATTATATGCCGCGGTAGCGATCATCATATCGTCTGAAAAGCGCCCCCTTAGCTCGGAAAGGTAATGAATACCTATCATTACGTTCGCATAAGGATCAAAGAGAGTCTCCTCTCCCTGCCATTCGAGGCCCAGTTCCAAAGCGATCGGCTCACCCGTAGCAGGTAGTATCTGCATCATTCCGATGGCACCCTTCCTGCTCCTTGCACGCTTATTAAAGTCGCTCTCTGTCTTTATCATGGCCAGGACAAAGAGAGGGTCGATATCATAGGTACGGCTATGGTCATAAACCGTTGCGGCCAGTTCCAGTTCCTCAATTGTACTAAGGTCGGTTATGGTATCATTTATAACCACAAAGACCCTACCAAGCTCAAGGAAATCGGCCGTAGAGGCCGACCCGCCAAGACTGGCTTTTTGGCCTAAGGTGCCACTTGAAATAGCCGGAATAGTGAAGAAAAACAGGTATATAAAGGCCAGCACGACCTTTAAGGCCGGACTAGCCAGCCTTAAGATTCTGGTGTTCATTGTATGTATAGACCCCCATCTATTTATTGTAGCACTTGTCTTAACTAGCTATAATAGTCGAAGTAGTGCTTTTTGTCAAGAAGAATAACACTCATTAGAAATTTTATAGAGAACGGGTGTGGAAAAAGAGCGATTGAATTGACTACACAAAGCCCAATATCTGATATATAATGATAAACAGCCCTGTAATATTGCCTGCAATATTGTCCGGCCCGCAAGAGGTACCTTCTGAAAAAGAGAGAGAGGGAACACGATGAAAGAGAAGATCATTCAGATTGACAAAGGCAAGACCGGGGTGGCTCTTCCCGAAGAGTATCTGCGCCATTTGGAACTCATACCCGGTGCCGAGGTGGAAATAATGATCGACAGGAAGAAGAAATGGATCGTATTAAGGCCGCTTCATGGAGAAGATTTCTTTGAGCACTTCAAGGAGAGCATGGAGAGCATGGCATGAAGATATACAAACTCCCGGTACTCTCGCAAAACGACGATAGCAGGGAATACTGCCTCGGATGCGACGACTTGGATACCCATGCGGTATATATCCTCTACGGCAGGCTATCCCCGAACGAATCGAAACGGGAAGTAACGCCGCTTGAAGGCCACGAAGCCATACTCTATCTTATAAAAGGTGAGATAAAAGTCACAAGCAAGGATACCGACTTTACCATATCAGACGGCGAGGCCTTTCATATCAAAGATTACGAGAGCGTAATACTGGGAAACCTGAGCGAGAAAGAGAGCATCTACATAATGGCCGGGGGCAATAGCCGGTCTTAAAGAGCCTGGCTTACCTTAGCGCTTGCGCACACGGCCATTCCTACGCCCCGGCTATGATCTCCGGAACGCTTTTCTCCATACTTATTGCCATTATGTGCGCTCCGTGGCAAAAGCCCTTCAATTCCCTGACCTGCCTGGAGGCGATCTCAATACCCTTTTGAAGCTGGTCCGGTGCCGCCTCAAGCTCGTCAATAAGTGCTTGAGGCACGTTAACCCCCGGAACGTTCCTATTTAGAAAATCGGCCATCTTCGCGCTCTTCAAGAGCAGTATCCCGCCGAGGACCTTGGTGTCGAGCCTCGAAGCCTCCTCAAAGAAACGCTTGAACTTCTCCATATCATATATGGCCTGGGTCTGAAAGAATTTAGCCCCGGCCTTGACCTTCTTCCTGAATTTTATCATCTCCGGCTCAATGGGGTTGGCCTCGGGTGCAACGACCGCGCCGAGATAAAAATCGGTCCCGCCCCTTAACTCCTTTTCGTTATGGTTCACGCCTCTGTTTAATAGCGAGATGGCCCTCACAAGCTGGACGCTGTCGAGATCAAAGACCGCCTTGGCGTCCCTATGGTCGCCAAAGCTTACGTCGTCACCGGTTAGCGCCAGGACGTTCTTTACACCAAGGGCCCAGGCTCCAAGCAGATCGCTTTGAAGAGCAAGCCTGTTCCTGTCCCTGCAGGTCATCTGAAAGACCGGCTCTATGCCCTCCCCGATCAAAAGCACCGAGCAGGCGAGGCTTGAGAGCCTCATGACTGCCCTCTGGTTGTCGGTGACGTTCGCCGCAACAATACAATCCCTCAAGAGACGGGCCTTCTCTATGAACTTTGTTGTATCGCTACCCTTGGGCGGACATATCTCCGCCGTGATAACGAACTCGCCCTTATTTAAAGCCTCTTGTAATTTGTCGGTACGCTCCATCACTAAACTCCTATCCCGCAAAGCCGCTTATTATCGACTCAAAGAAACCCCTGCCGTCTGTCGAACCAAGCACGCTCTCACACGCTCGCTCCGGGTGGGGCATCAGACCCAAGACATTACCCTCTTTATTTACAATGCCCGCGATATTAGAGAGCGACCCGTTAGGGTTAAACTCATCAATAACCTCGCCGCCAGGCCCCGAATACCTGAAGACCACCCTGTTCGAATCGTTTAACTCCTTTATCGTATCGTCGTCCGCAAAATAGTTACCGTCGGCATGGGCAATAGGAATACTCAATACCTCGCCATCGGTATATCCCCCCGTAAAAGGTGTATCCATATTCTCCATCCTTATATCGACATACTCGCATATAAATTTGAGCCCCCTGTTCATCATCAACGCGCCGGGCAGGAGGTGGGCCTCTGTAAGTACTTGAAAACCATTACAAATTCCGACCACGAGGCCGCCCTTATTTGCGAATGCCACAACCTCGCGCATAACAGGAGAACCCTTCGCGATAGCCCCGGTACGTAGATAATCGCCATAGGAAAAACCGCCGGGCACGATAATACAATCGAAACCCTTAAGATCGGTATCCTTGTGCCAAATATAAGCGACCTCCTGAGCGAAAACATGCTTAAGCACATGGTAACAATCATGGTCGCAATTAGACCCAGGGAAAACAATAACACCAAATTTCAATTTAGACCTCGGTTTCCGGGGGAACCATAATATAGAAAGGGGGTCTGGGGGAAACCTTTCTGCATATTGTTTCCCTCAGGATGAACGATGCTCAATCTACTATCTCTATTCTGTAATTTTCCATGACCGTATTGGCGAGCAGTTTCTCGCAGATCTCTTCTATCTTTTTAAAGGCCTCGTCCTTTGGCATATCGTCTATCTCAAGCTCGATGGCCTTACCGATCCTCACGTCCTTTACGAACTCGTGCCCTGCCCTGGTGAGAGACCCCTGCACTGCCTTACCCTGCGGGTCGAGCACGCCGTTTTTAAGCGTTACGAATACCTTAGCTTTCATATATGGCTACTCCATCACCTTATCGAGTACCTTCTTATAGGACTCTTCAATATTACCGAGATCGCGGCGGAACCTGTCCTTGTCGAGTTTTTCTTTTGTCACCTTATCCCAGAGACGGCACCCGTCGGGGGTTATCTCGTCTGCGAGGAGCACTTCGCCTTTATGGCGGCCGAATTCGAGCTTAAAATCGACGAGTATTATACCGCGCTCGTCGAAGAAGGCGCTAAGGAGCGAGTTGACCTTCATCGCCGTCTCCTTCATCTCCACGAGCTCTTCGGCGGTAGCAAAGGAGAAGGCCTCCACGTAATCGTCGTTTATCATGGGGTCGTGCAGCGCGTCGTCCTTGTAGCATAGTTCAAGGATGGGGCTCTTCAGCTCCGTGCCCTCTTCAATGCCCATCTTCTTGGCTAAACTTCCGGCTACGATATTTCTGGGTATCACCTCAACCGGTATGATCTCCATATTCTTGACGAGCATCTCGCGCTCGGAGAGTTTCTCGACGAAGTGCGTCTTTATGCCGTTATCTTCTAGGAACTCGAATATCCTTGTGGATACGCTGTTATTTATAACGCCCTTTTCTTCTATCGTACCCTTCTTCGCTCCGTCAAAGGCCGTAGCGTCGTCCTTAAAATACATTATGTGGAGATCAGGGTCGTCTGTGGAGTAGATTATCTTTGCCTTGCCTTCGTAGAGTTTTTCTCTCTTTTCCATTGGAAATCTCCGTCTTGGTCGTAGTTATTTAAATACCCTTTTAAAAATATAATCTACATTCTTGATATACGGTTCTAGCGCGAAGCAGGCCTCAATATCTTCGGGCTTTAATCTCGAGGTAATTGCCTTGTCGTTGAAGAGTAGCGCCTTAAAGTCCTCCCCCTTATCCCATACCCGCATGGCGTTTCGCTGTACCACTTCGTAGGCATCCTCCCTTGAAAGCCCCGAATCCGTAAGTTTTAAGAGCACCTTCTGCGAAAAGACAAGCCCCTTGAGGCCGTCGAGATTCCTCAGCATATTTTTCGGATATACCACGAGCCCCTTTACTAGTCCGGTCATTCTATGAAGCATAAAATCGACGAGTATGGTGGCGTCCGGCGCTATGACGCGCTCGACCGAAGAGTGGCTTATGTCTCGCTCGTGCCAGAGCGCGACGTTCTCCATCGCGCTCAAGGCGTAACCGCGCACAAGGCGCGCCAGCCCCGTCATATTCTCCGAAAGCACGGGGTTACGCTTGTGCGGCATGGCGGACGAACCCTTCTGTCCCTTTGTAAATGGTTCTTCGGCCTCTAAGACCTCGGTGCGCTGAAGGTGGCGTATCTCTACAGAGAACCTCTCTATTGAGCTGGCGACTATAGAGAGTGTGGTAAAGAACTCGGCGTGGCGGTCGCGCTGGACTATCTGCGTTGAGCAGGGCTCCGGCTTAAGGCCGAGCTTTTTGAGCGCGTATCTCTCGACAAATGGATCGATATTGGCGAATGTCCCGACAGCGCCGGAGATCTTGCCGACGCTTACGGTCTCTTTGGCCCTCTCCATGCGCGAAAGGTTTCTTCGCATCTCGTCATAGAAGAGAGCCATCTTCAGGCCGAAGGTCGTCGGCTCGGCGTGTATGCCATGCGAGCGCCCGATCATCACGGTATTCTTATGCTGAATAGCGCGCTTTTTTATAACCGCCATCAAGCCCTTTATATCCTTTATTATAAGGACGGAGGCCTCTTGTAGCTGGAGTGCGAGGGCGGTATCGAGGACGTCCGATGAGGTAAGGCCCATGTGGATATAGCGGGAATCATTGCCCACATAGTCGGCTACAGAGGTGAGAAAGGCTATGACGTCGTGCTTGACCGTCTGCTCTATCTCGTCTATCCGTTCACAATCAAACCTGGCCTTCTTCTTGATCCTCTTTAGCGCCGCCTCGGGTATCCGGCCCTTCTTGGCCCAGGCCTCGCACGCGGCTATCTCCACCATTAGCCAGGCCTCGAACTTCTTATGAGGTTCCCAGATATGGGACATCTCTACTCTTGAATAGCGCTCTATCACAGTTAGTGTCCTCCGACGAGATAAGATACAAAATATACCAGAGAGACGCCTATCAGCACAAGCAATATGTTGGAACGCTTGAAATTTTTGTGGGTCTCGGGAAGGAGGTCAGAGGCCCCGACATATATGAGAGCTCCTGCTGAAAAGGCCAGCAGGAGCCCCAAAAGGCCCTCTTCGACGCTTTGGACAAAGAAATACGAGATCAGGGCCCCAACGGGCGTGGCAAGGGCCACGATCCAGGCGCGAACCACGGTCTTCTTCCTCTCAAAGCCCGAATGGAGGAATATGGCCGTAACCGAGATGCCGACCGGGAGCTTGTGGAGCAGGACCGCGAGCGTAGAGGCAAGACCGATCTTGAGATCGGCTTCAAAGCCGATGCCGATCACTATCCCGTCTATCAGCGAATGGATGGTAATGCCCGCGAAGGCGAGTATGCCGATGTTATGGACGTCGCATTCACCCTCCCTGCAGGTGTGGATGCCGATGGTATGCTCTAATATATAGAAGGCTATTATCGTGAAGAGCACCACATTGAGGCCGGGCGGATAGAGCCCAAGCGCCTCGGGCAGTATATGGGTAAAGACAACGGCGAGTATTACCCCCGCTGAAAAGCTAAGGAAGAGCACCGTATTCCTTAGCGCCCACTCCTCTTTGGAAAAGACCAGATATATGCCGATGATCACGGCAATGGCGCTAAGTGAGCTTGAGACGAGAGTATATATCAACTGACTTTCGATTATATTGGCCTCCTTATTATCAAATTGAACGCTTAAGAGTCAGTAAGTTTATAACAAAAATTGAGTTAAATCAAGCAGATAACCGCCCTTTAGCCTTCTATCGTTATATACGGAATAAGGGCCTTTAAACGAGCGGGGCTTAGCCCCTTGACGCGCTCCAGCTCTGCAGTCGAGCTAAAGCCGTTACTCCGGCGGCGAGCTTCAATAATCCTAGCAGCAAGAATGGGCCCGATCCCCGGAAGAAGCTCAAGCTCATTTGCCGTAGCGCTATTTATATCTATTGGCTCGTTAAAGACGAGGCGCGCGCCTGCGGAATTTAACAGATGAGGCGAAGATTCAGAAAGAGACGAGGCCGCATGTGGAGGCGGCTTTACGAGAAAGAAACGGCTCTTAACAAGATATATGCAAAGAAAGGCTACAGCTATTAGAAGAAATGCGGAGGCCTTTGGTCTCTCTTTCATCCGGGGGCAAACCTCTCACTTGGGGGACGCGAATTCCTATTGCTTCCTCTTGCGCCCGTCCTTATAGAGCTTATATACGAGGCTATCGACTAGCGCCTGCCAACTCGCCTCAATGACATTCTCTGAGACCCCAACAGTGCCCCACTTGTCTTTTTTATCCCCGCTCTCGACGAGCACGCGAACGCGCGAGGCCGTGCCCGCGCCGCCCTCCAGGACCCTGACCTTAAAGTCTATGAGACGGACTTCCTTAAGGGAGGGGTAGAACCTCTCAAGGGCCTTACGAAGCGCCTTATCGAGCGCATTTACCGGGCCGTTACCCTCTGAGGCGGTATGCTCTACCACACCGTCGACCTCAAGCTTTATGGACGCTTCGGTATAAGGCTTCCCGAGTTTTTTTTCCTCCACGACCGTGAAGCCCAGGAGCGTAAAGTAGTCTTTACTCTTACCAAGCGCCTTTTGCATCAATAACTCAAAGCTTGCCTCGGCGCCTTCATATTGAAAACCCTGATGCTCAAGCTTCTTAAGTTCAGCAAGTAACTTCTTTGTAGCCTGATCCTTTGCGTCAAGCTTAACGCCGTATTCCCGAGCCTTGTATTCAAGGTTGGAGCGGCCCGAGAGATCGGAGACCAGAACCCTCTGGCGGTTTCCGACAAGAGCCGGGTCTATATGCTCATAGGTCTTGCTGCTCTTTTGAACGGCGCTTACGTGGATGCCCCCCTTGTGCGCGAAAGCCGAGGTGCCGACATAAGGCTGGTGCTTTCTCTGGGGAAGGTTAGCGAGTTCGCGGACAAACCTCGACGTCTGACCAAGCCTTAGCAACCTCTTCGGGCTTATGGTCTTTAGACCCATCTTATGGGTCAAGGCCGGGATGACGCTTATAAGGTCGGCATTGCCGCACCTCTCCCCTATCCCGTTGATCGTGCCCTGCACGTGGCGCACCCCAAGCTCGACTGCCATGAGCGTATTTGCTACCCCGGTCTCGGAGTCGTTATGGGCGTGTATGCCGAGTTCAACAAAGCCTTGTTCTCTAACAGCCATGACAATAACAGCGACCTCTTGCGGGAGGGTTCCCCCGTTGGTATCGCAGAGAACGAGCGCGTCCGCACCGGCAGAGCTCGCCGCCTCAAGAGTATTTAGCGCATAGCCGGGGTCGTCCTTAAAGCCATCGAAAAAGTGCTCCGCGTCGAAGAAGACTTTATCCTTGCGTTTTTTCAGATAGGCTACGGAATCGTATATCATGTCGAGGTTCTCCTGCATGGAGACCCTTAGCGCCTTTTTCACATGGAGCTTCCAGCATTTGCCGAATATCGTAACCGCATCGGTCTTGGCCTTAAGAAGCGCCTTGATATTGGCGTCCTTCGCCGGGGTTACCCCCTTGCGCCTCGTCGAGCCGAAGGCCGTAAGCACAGAATCTTTAAGCTTCTCTCTACCCATCCTCTTGAAGAACTCGATATCTCTCGGGTTGGAGCCGGGCCAGCCGCCCTCGATATAGTGGATACCGAGTGCGTCGAGCGCATGGGCAATACGCACCTTATCCTCGACCGAGAAGGCGACGTCCTCAGCCTGCGTACCGTCTCTAAGCGTAGAATCGTAGAGCGTTACGGCATTATTTTTTTTCTTCGTACTCATAATATTTTATCTATCTTTCCTCACAGACCTCGTCTTTCTCCAGCGCAAAGGCCTTGTGTAGGGTCTTAACAGCCTTCTCGGTATCGCGTTCTTCAATGACGCACGATATCTTTATCTCCGAGGTCGATATCATCTCTATATTTATATTCTCCGAGCTTAGTACATCGAAGACCTTTGTGGCCACCCCGGCATGGCTCTTCATTCCCGCGCCGACGACACTTATCTTGGCTATCATTTCCGAGCCCGTGACCTCTTTGGCCTCAAGGCCGACAGCGCTCTCCTTCACGAGCTTAAGCGCGCGAGCGTAGTCTCCTTTCGGCACGGTGAAGGTCATATCGGTAAAACCCTCGTGGCTGATATTTTGCACTATCATATCGACATTTATCCCGGCCTCGCTCAGCGGGCGAAAGAGCTCTGCCGCCACGCCCGGCTTGTCCGGCACCCTTACGACCGATATCTTGGCCTCGTCCTTGTTGTAGGTAATCCCTGAGACCGCCGCTTTCTCCATCTCTTCATCCTCCTTTGAGACAAGTGTGCCCACAGCATCCGAGAAACTCGATCTCACCATGAGGGGCACACTGTATTTTCTTGAAAACTCAACACTCCGGGTCTGGAGTACCTTAGCCCCAAGCCCCGCCATCTCCAGCATCTCGTCATACGATATCCGCTTTATCTTTCTTGCATCCGGGCATATATTCGGGTCGGTGGTAAAGACCCCCTCAACGTCGGTATATACCTCGCAAAGGTCTGCCTCGAGCGCGGCGGCAATGGCCACGGCCGATGTATCGGAACCGCCCCTGCCAAGAGTGGTGATATTACCGTCCTTGTCCACGCCCTGAAAGCCCGAGACAACCACTACCCTGCCGTTCTTTATCTCGTTTACGATACTGGCGACACCGATCTTGGATATCCTCGCTGAGGAAAAGCCCGAATCGGTCAGTATCGGCACCTGATGGCCGAGCATACTGACGGCGTCGCACCCGACCTTGTTAAGCGCAGTTGCGAGAAGACCTACGCTCACCTGCTCGCCGGTGGAGACTATCACGTCGTACTCCCTGCCGCCTTCCGGAGCGCCTCCTACCTCCATTGTCAAATCAACGAGCCTGGAGGTCTCTCCGGCCATAGCGCTAAGCACAACGACCACGTCGTTGCCCTCGCCCCGGGTCTTTGCCACCCTTTTGGCTACGCTCTTTATCCGCTCGATGTCAGCGACCGAAGTGCCACCGTATTTTTGTACTATAAGCGCCAATCGAAAACCCTCTATTTGCGTGCCTTCGTCTGTCTGGAGATCTTATGGATCGCCTTACCGTGAATGTCCTCTGCCGCCTCCTGAACGATCTCCGGGAGTGTCGGGTGGGCGTGTACAGTTTCAGCAATATCGTTTATCGTCGCCCCTGTCTTCATGGCGAGCGCCAGCTCTCCTATAAGGTCTGTCGCGTGCGCGCCGACGATCGACGCGCCAAGGACCTTGCCGGTCCCGGGCTCTGAAACGACCTGGACAAAGCCGTCGCTCTCTCCCATGCCGAGAGCCTTACCGCTCGCCGCATATGGAAAGCGGCCGACCTTGACCTCGATATCACCCTCTTTAGCGTCCTTCTCTCTAAGCCCGACGCTCGCTATCTCCGGGTCGGTAAATATACCGGCGGGTATTACCGAGTAGTCCATTGCCTCGCTCTTACCAAGGGCGTTCTTGACCGCTATTGCGCCCTCGGTGCTCGCAACGTGAGCTAACAACATGCCGCCGACAACGTCGCCGATGGCGTAAACCCCTTTGATATTGGTCTCCATCCGCTCGTTTACCTTGATGCTCCCCCTGTCGAGCTCTACGCCTAAATCTTCCAGGCCAAGACCTGTGGAGTTAAAACTCCTGCCGATGCTTACTAACGCTTTGGCAGTAATTATCTCAACGCCGCCGGCTAAGGTCGTCTTGACACTACCTCCGTCAAAATCTCCCGCCTTGACGCTCTCTACCGTAACGCCGGTCTTCACCTCAATGCCGAGCGCCTTGAAGCTCTTGGCCACCGTCCTTACGACCTGCTTATCTTCGGTCGAAAGGATAGTGTCGAGAAGCTCGACAATGGTAACCCTGCTGCCGAATCTCCCGAATATCGTCGCGAACTCGCATCCCATCACCCCGCCGCCTATTATAAGGAGGCTCTCCGGGACATCTTTCAGGTCGAGCATCTCGGTCGAGGTTAGTATATTTTTCCTGTCTATATTAAAGGCCGGTATCATCGCGGGCTCTGAGCCGGTGGCGATGATGATATTCTTCGTGGCTACGGTCTCTGTATCATCGTGCCTCTTAATGGTTACCTGTCCGGGGTTATCTATAAAGGCCGAGCCGTTAAATACCTCCACACCATTGCCTTTTAAGAGTTGGCCGACACCGCCGACGAGCTTATCTACGATTTGGTCCTTTCTTTCGACCGCTTTTGCGAGATCAAACCCGACCTCGCCCGTAGTGACCCCAAAACTTTCGGCCTTTTTGGCCATCGCCAGGGCCTTGGCGCTGTGGTAGAGCGCCTTTGTGGGTATACAACCCCAGTTAAGGCATGTCCCGCCTAGCTTACGCTTTTCAACGAGCGCGACTTTCGCGCCCTCCTGGGCGCCCCTTATGGCGGCGACATAACCGCCCGGGCCGCCGCCTATAATAACCAGATCAAACTCCTTCATCACCTCTCCTTAAAAAAAATCTAATCTCTCTCTTCAATCTCTATGGCCCGCTCTGTCTCGCTCACGTGAGAAAAACGAACGACGAACCTCATATCGTCTAAATACTCAGGCGCCTTCTCGGCCCATTCTATTACACTTATGCCGTCGCCGTAAATATATTCCTCCAGGCCAAGCTCTTCTATCTCTGTGTGATCACCAATTCTATAGAGATCGATATGATTTAGCGTTGCCCCCGGCCCCTTGTAGGTATTAATAATCGTAAAGCTAGGGCTCGTTACATAACCCTCAATACGAAGCCCACGGGCTATGCCGTGGACAAAATGGGTCTTACCCGCGCCGAGATCGCCTATAAGCCCTACGGCGTCTCCGGGCTTTAGCTTCTCGGCCAGTGCCGCGCCGAGCGAGACGCTCGCCTCGGCGCTCTTTGTAGTGTAGTTTTTCTTCTTAACATCCACAAGGATCTACAGTAGTAAAACAGTTAATAAGCCTCGGTATAACCGGGAAAAGATCTGAGGCGAGCATTCCAACAGGGCCGCCGTGTCCGTTCCAGAACCCTCCCGCCTCTTTAGAGAGCTTCTCTGCCGCAATACCGTGGAGATAAGCACCGGCTACCACACAATCCTTGGGGCTGTAGCCATTCGCCATAAATGCCCCTATCATGCCTGAGAGCACGTCTCCCGTGCCGGCGCTTGCAAGGGCCGGCGTACCGGTCGGGTTTATAAATATCTCCGAATCCTTTGTGCCCGGCGCGCTTACAACCGTACCCGCGCCTTTTAATAGAGTGACCGCCCCGGTAAGCTTTGTAAGTTTTTTAGCGCTTCCTATTCTGTCTGTCTGAACCTTTGCGCTTGTGGTATTAAGGAGGCTCGCCATCTCGCCCGGATGGGGAGTGAGCACGAGTTCTGCCTTTACCTTCTTTAAAATATCAACGTCGTTCTTTAAAACATTTAAACCGTCGGCGTCTATCAGGACTGGCGGCAGTTTTATATCCCTATCTGTTAAGAGCGCCTTTACGAGCTTCCCGGTCTCTTTGGAAGTGCCCAAACCCGGACCAATGACTATCGCAGACTTGCCCTTGATGAGCCCTTTCAGTCCGGCCAGCGCGTCCGGGCTAAGTGCGCCGTCAGTTGTCTCGGGTAACGGCGCGGTCATTACCTCAATCGTCTTAGTTTCCATCCCCTGGTTCAGGCTTTCGGGGAGCGCCAGGGTTACCAGCCCCGCCCCCGCCCTCATGGCGGCGGTTGCCGCCAGATATGCCGCGCCCGACTTGCCTGTGCTCCCGGCTACTACGAGGAGATGGCCGAGGCTCCCTTTATGCGCGTCTGCTAAGCGGGGTCTTAATATCGACCTCACAAGGGCGTCGTCTGTCAGGTTAACGCAAAGATTGTCGCCATCCAAGAGCGAAGCCGGCACGCCTATATCGACCACCTCGATACGCCCGGCATATTTACGGCCCGGGTATTGATAGAGCCCGATCTTGGGTAGGGCAAAAGTAGCGGTAATATCCGCCCTGACGGCAGAGCCCATCAGAGCGCCGGTATCACCAGATATGCCAGAGGGCATATCAACCGAGAGAACGTTAACGGGCAGGCCGTTTATAAAATCGATAATATGGGCGCAAGCTCCCCTTACTTCCGACGTGAGCCCGGTGCCAAGCAGAGCGTCGATTATCAATGCCGAATGGGCGAAAAATACCGAGTGCTTCTTTATATCCGCTTTAGCGCGGATCACCCTCACCTCCCCGCCCATCTTCTCCCACGCGAGCGCGCTGGTAAGGGCGTCTCCCTTAAGCTCCTTAATATTGACAGTGGAGAATACCCTGACCTCATAGCCGGCGTTTGCGAGATGGCGCGCGACAACAAAGCCGTCGCCGCCGTTATTGCCCTTACCCGTGAATATCGCCACCCGTTTTAGAGATGCGCCTTCGAGTTCTTTAAGGGCGAGCTTAGCGGCTCCTCTTCCGGCGTTCTCCATTAACTGGAGGCCCTTCATGCCAAAATCCCTCACGGCGCTTCGGTCGATCTCCCTCATCTGAGCAGAAGTCACGAGCTTCACTTCATTGTCCCCTCTTCAGCCACAACCTGCGCGACACAATTATCTCCGTCATGGGATATAGAGAGGTGGAGAATTGTTAAAGGAGACAAACCGCGGACCTCCAAGAGAGGAGCGCCGTCGGCGCTCTTTAAGACAGAGATATCGGTAAAGCGTTTAATCCCCTCTCTTATCCCGATGGCCTTAAAAAAGGCCTCCTTTGCGGCGAAACGCGCGGCGAGGTGAAATTCCGGGTGCACCTTCTTGAGGCAATAGGAGAGTTCATCCTCTGTAAAGAGCCTCCTTGTAAAAGAGTCGCCCCAACGCTCAAGCGCCCTCCTGAATCTCCCTATATCGACAATATCGATTCCAATACCGAGGATCACCTTACAAGCTCCACCATCTCTCTTACCGCGCTCTCCAGACCGACAAAGAGGCTCTGCGCTACTATACTAAAACCGATCGCGTACTCTTCTATCTCAGGAATCTTCCTTACGGCGATGACGTTCCTGAAGTCAAGGCCGTGGCCCGCGTGAACCTTGAGGCCGAGCTTGGAGGCAAGACGGGCCGCTTCCGCGATCCTCGTAAACTCAGCCGCCTCCTTATCGGTCATAAAGGTATTGGCATAGCAACCGGTATGGATCTCAACCCCGTCGGCGTCAAGGCGGTGGCTCGCCTTGACGGCCTCCTGCGTGGGATCAATAAACAGGTTCACCTGTATTGAGACGCCCCTTAGCTTCTTTATCGCCATCTTTAAAGGTTCAATAAAGCTTATGACGTCGAGGCCGCCCTCGGTGGTAAGCTCGGTGCGCTTCTCCGGCACTATGGTAACCATGTCGGGCCTTACCTCAAGGGCTATGCCGACCATCTCGTCGGTCGCCGCCATCTCGAGATTGAGCCTCGTCTTGACCGTCCTTCTGAGTATCTCCACGTCACGGTCCTGGATATGACGGCGATCTTCCCTCAGATGCACGGTTATGCCGTGGGCCCCTGCAAGCTCGGCAATAGCCGCGGCAGAGACCGGATCGGGCTCGTCTATCATGCGCGCCTGCCTTACGGTCGCGATATGATCTACATTTACGCTCAACCTGGGCAAGATGAAAAACCCTTCCGTTTATACCTGTTAAATAGCATTAAAAGATCAACCAAGCTCTTTCTCTATGATTACCGCAAGCTCCTCGGCATATCCGGCAATCTCCTCTTCGCTCTGACCTTCAAGGGTAATTCTCGCAAGCGGCTCGGTGCCGGAACAGCGCACAAAGACCCTGCCCTTATCCCCGAGCTTCTCTTCTATCAAGCCGACCTTCTTTGATATTGATTCGACCTCGTCCATCTTCTTCTTCGTCTTGATCTTTACGTTTAAGAGCACCTGCGGGTAACGCTCCATTACAGAGGCAAGCTCGGAGAGTTTTTTCCCTTCCTTGACCATCCTCGTGAGCACCTGCAGGGCGCTTATGGTGCCGTCTCCCGTGGTGGTGTGATCGAGAAAGATCAGGTGGCCGGACTGCTCGCCCCCTAAGTTAAGCCCCCTCTTGAGCATCTCCTCCACCACGAAGCGGTCTCCGACATCGGTACGGATGAGCTTCCCACCGGCCCTCTC
This sequence comes from uncultured bacterium, assembly GCA_965372515.1. Classification (GTDB taxonomy): domain Bacteria; phylum Desulfobacterota; class GWC2-55-46; order GWC2-55-46; family JAJCZF01; genus CBDVCO01. The sequence continues at coordinate 17,927 of CBDVCO010000023.1, forward strand.
CATGGCCTCGTCGAGCCCTATGTTGCTCATTACGGTAGTTACGAGCGTATTCTCCTTTAACGTACCCTCCTTGATCATGGCTGTAGCCATAATGGCCATGATAAAGTCGCCGTCGAGAATCCGGCCCGTCTCGTCCACCATTATGCAGCGGTCGCCGTCGCCGTCAATAGCGATACCCACATCCGCGCCGAACTTCAATACGGCCTCGCTCACCACCTCCGGATATAGAGCGCCGCAACCCTTATTGATATTCTCACCGTCCGGGCGCACGGCAATGGGAACGACCTCGGCACCGAGTTCATAAAAGACCTCAGGGGCCACCTTGTAGGCGGCTCCATTGGCGCAATCAACGGCGATCTTCAATCCCTCGAGCGTTAACTCCTTTGGGAAGGTATTCTTTATATAGACGACATATCTGCCTATAGCGTCATCGAGCCGGTATGCCTTTCCGACCTCTCTAGCTGTTGGACGATGGCTCGGGTCCTTGTTCTCGAATATAAACTTCTCAATCTCAAGCTCCGTCGATTCGGGGAGTTTTAGACCATCGCTTGAGAAAAACTTTATCCCGTTATCCTGATAAGGGTTATGCGAAGCGCTTATGACAACACCCGCGTCGGCGCGCATGCTTGAAGTTATAAAGGCGATTCCCGGAGTCGGCAGAGGTCCCACCGCCAGGACGTCCACGCCCATGGAGCAGATACCCGCCATCATGGCGCTCTCTATCATATATCCCGAGAGCCGGGTGTCCTTGCCTATCACAATCCTGTGACGGTGCGGCTCCTTCTTGAACACGTAGGCTATCGCCCTTCCAAGCTTCAGGGCCATCTCGGCGGTCATGGGCTCTATGTTGGCCACACCCCTGATGCCGTCGGTACCGAAAAGTCTCTTACTCGTCATACTTCCTCCAATTAAAAGTATCTGCGATCTACTCTGGCCGCCCTACGGCTTCTCCTTCTTTCCTATGACCACGGTTACGTAGACATTCCTTAGAGTTCCCGGGCGCACGCCTTCAGGGAAGGCGAGCGGGACCTGCAGGTTCCGTGTAGAATCAAAGCCCTCAATATCGACGAGCCTTGTATATATCCTCTTTATATTGGCAACGGTCTTCTTGTTTCCATAGACCTCGACCTCAGAAGGCTCGGCCTTCAAATTGATCGCCTGAAAACCCATCGCAGGCGTACCCGCGAAGTTCACCCTGACGGGAAGCATTACCGTCATGAGCCTTTCAAAGCTAATGTCAAAAGAACTCGGACTTACGTTAACAACCTCGATACCACGAGGAACGACAATTTCGTGCGACTCTATCCGGTAGGTGTTTTTACCCTCCCGGGCGCTGCTTACATCGAGTAAAATCTTTACCTGGGACGGCGAAAGGTTGTTTATAAAACCCTGCGGCCCGGAAAGCCTGACCTCTACCTGGCCAGGCGACTCTCCCACCATGACCATGTCCTGCGGCGCTCCGGCGAGACCTACCTCCATGAGAAAACCGACCTGCGCGTCTCTCTGTCCACCGACAAAAAACCATAAAGCAATTGAGAAGAGAAGGGCGAGTATCTTTAGCCTGAGGTTATTTAAAATGTATCCCCTCATGGGCTCGCCTTCCATTGAAAGAAAGAACGCCTGGGCTCAACACCGGTGACCAGTACATCTTTAAGCCTTAACAGGAGGCTCTCGTAGTCAAAGCCCTTTTCAAACGAGCCCTCTATGGCGATGCTTATCTCGCCCGACTTCTCGCTTACGACCACCACCACCGCGTCCGTGTCCTCGCTAAGGCCGAGAGCCGCCCTATGCCTCGTTCCCATACTCCCCGTAAGCTCCTTGTCGGTAAGGGGCAGTATGCCCCCTGCCTTCGATATCCTCTGCCTTTTTAATATAACAGCGCCGTCGTGTATCGGGCTGTCGGGGTTGAAGATCGAGAGCAAGAGGTCCTTCGAGACCCAGGAATCTATAGCCACACCGCCCTCGACAACTTCACTTAGATCGACCTCGCGCTCTATGGCTATAAGCGCGCCGGTCCTCTCCGCGCTCATCGTAGATACGGCGCCGGAAAGCTCATCGAGAAACCCCCTGTCCATAATCTGCCCGCCGGAACTAAACGGTCGCCCCATCTGCATGAGCGCCCTCCTGATATCCTGCTGGAAGACAACTATGATAACTATTATTATAGAACCGAGGAAGTTACTGAGGAGCCAGTGGAGCGTTAATAGCTCAGCCCTCTGAGAGACGAAATAGAGGATCACTATAACCCCTATGCCCCATATCATCCTCTGGGCCTTCGTCCCCTTTAAAAAGAGCATCATCCAGTAGAGGATAAAGGCCACAAGGACTATGTCCAGAAGAGCGAGGAAATAGCTGAAATGTAAGTAACTTCCCATATCTTACCCTGAGGGGTTAAAAGTCCTAATTCATATCCCTTATAATCTCGCTTATACGCGCGGCCTCTACGGCCTCCCTCACGTCATGAACCCTGATCATATCAGCACCGTTTAATATGGCCGCCGTATGGACGGCTACGGTCGGCGAAAGACTCGGCAGCGCCTCGCCTCCTGAGGATGCCTTGAAGGACGCAGTCAAAAAACTCTTCCTCGAAGCTCCGACAAGCACAGGTCTCGAAAGCGCCTTAAACTCCTTAAGCTCCCTGATTATAGTAAAATTTCCCTCCCTGGATTTGCCAAAACCAAGTCCAGGGTCTATCACGATCCGGTCTCTACTAAGCCCTTCGGCCACGGCAAGATCGGTCCTCTGAGAGAGATACGCGAGGATCTCGGCCGTAATATCCTCATATTCCACAACGTCCTGCATAGTACGAGGGGTGCCCCTCATATGCATCAGGACCACAGGGGCCTTAAACTCATTTAAAACCCCGCTCATAGCGGGGTCCCTCATTGCGCTTACATCGTTTACCATCCATGCCCCGGCGTCGAGCGCCCTCTTCGCAACCAGAGCCTTTGAGGTATCGATCGATATCACGACACCCTCTTTGGCGAGCTCGCCTACAACCGGGATAACCCTGGTAAGCTCCTCATCCGTATTTACAGAAAGAGCCCCGGGCCTCGTCGACTCTCCGCCGATATCTATGATATCGGCACCGTCGGCGACCATCTCCAGAGCCCTTGTTACGGCACGCTCCTTTGAAAAAAAAAGCCCGCCATCTGAGAAAGAATCGGGCGTAACATTTAATATGCCCATAACAAGGGTACGGCTGGTCTTATTGAAGATAAACTCGCGTCCGTTTCCGGACAGCACCACATCGGCATCATCATATGAAGAGTGGGTATCCGAGATATCCGGGCCGCCATCCAAGCGAATATCTTCCATACTCATATGCGCCTCTGGGCATTTCCGGGTTCGAAATTCTGATTGTAGAGGAGGTGGTCGGGGGCCGTAAGCATAAGAACGTCCGGGGCAAATGCCGGACGCAGAGTCTCAGAGCACGAAATCTCAAGGCTCGTTATATCGACGCATCTTACGGGCAGTCTCAAAAGTTTCTCCGCCTGAGGGGGGCTGTAAGCGAAATCTGTGTCGCGTCAAGCGTATAATGTCGGTCTCAGAGCTTTGAAAATTGCCCAAGACAAGGCACAGACACACAGGAATATGGGCATATTTCAAGTGGCTGTAACGCAGTATTGGACGATTTGCGAAGCTCCCTTCGGGCGAGCCG
>CBDVCO010000024.1:0-20475 GCA_965372515.1 uncultured bacterium
TACGGACGACAAGAATCCGCGTTCGAACATTAATACGGATGTAGTCTGGGCCGGGCATGACGGCACGGACTATGAGATATTCCTATACGAGAGCCTACCCGGCACTACTACGCAGCTTTCCTCCAACAGTACCGATGACACCTTCGCACACACAAATGACCTCGGCGACGCGGTCTGGCACGAGTGGGACGGTTTTGACTACGAGGTCTGGTTCTACGAACGCGCAACCGACACCGTCATACAACTTACGGACAACTCCACCGACGACCTCCAGGCCCGCATAAACAACAACGGCGACGTCGTCTGGTTTGGCCATGACGGTGCGGACTACGAGATCTTCCTCTACACCGGCACGCTCCCGGCCGCGCAGATCACCGACGAGACCCTCTTTCAAGACGTCAACGCCCGTATAAACGACAACGGCGACATCGTCTGGGGCGGCCATGACGGAACGGACTACGAGACCTTTCTCTACGATAGCGCTTCGGGCGTCACCACGCGGCTTACCAACAACTCCGAGGACGACTTCCAGGCGCGAATAAACAATAACGGCGAGGTGGTCTGGCACGGCACCGGAGGCTCTGACGGCGGCGCGGACTACGAGATCTTCCTCTACACCGGCACGCTCCCGGCCGCCCAGCTTACGACCAACTTCACCGACGACCTGAGGCCGAGGATTAATGATTTCACAGAGGTTTCCTGGTACGGGCATGACGGCACGGACTATGAAATATTTCTCTACACCGGTACGCTCCCGGCCGCCCAGCTTACGACCAACAGCGGGGATGACATCGACGCTCGCATAAACGACTCTGGCGACGTCGTCTGGCACGGGCATGACGGCACAGACAATGAAATATTCCTCTACACCGGCACGCTCCCTGCCACCGTGCTTACGATCAACTCCACCGATGACCAAAACCCCCGCATCAACGATAACAGCGATGTCGTCTGGCACGGCGCGGGCGGCACCGACAACGGCTCTGACAACGAGATCTTCCTCTCGTACCTCACCCACGTCGTCGGCACCGGCGCCAGCGAGATCATTGAGCGGGACAGGAGGACCGGGAACAGGAAAGTCAGCGTCAAGCTGGTGGCCGAGGAGGCCGGTAACATCAGCATCAAGGAGCGGCTCACGGGACCCTCTGACCCGGCGAACTTCAGGCTAGGCAACCCGCCGAGCTACTACGAGATAACCTACGACGGCAGGACATTGGAAAATAGCGATATACTCGTCTGTATCAATTACAGCGGGGTAAGCTACAACGGCAACGAGGAGAACATTACTCTCAGGCACTACGAGGACACCAACAACGACGGCACGCCGAACGCATGGGTGAATGTCACCTGCGATGCCGGCGTCGGCCTTTGTCCGACTCCCAACCCCGATACCGAAAACAACGAGGTCTGCGGTATAGTGCAGTCCTTCTCGTACTTCGCTCTCTTCGAGCCTGAGGTGACGGTTGACATTGACATAAAACCAGGTAGCGACCCGAACAGTATCAATCTCTTGGCAGAAGGGGTTATTCCTGTAGCTATTTTGACCACACCTGAGTTTGACGCTTACACCGTGGATACTTCGCTGGATGAGAATGGCGATGGCAAGATCTCATTCTCAGGCGCCTCGGCCAAGATAAAGGGGAAAAGCGGAGGCTACTCCTCATTTGAAGACGTGGATGGCGATGGCGATATGGATCTTGTAATTCACTTTTATGTTTCTACGATCGACCCGAGCATGTTTGAAGTAGATGGTGAGTTGACATATGCAACCATCACAGGGCAAACGACTGATGGCACTCCCATCAGCGGCACGGACTCGGTCCATATCGTTAAGGAATAAGCGAGGAGATATCTTGTACTATGGAGGCGGGGCACGACCCCGCCTCTTTTTTTGCCTCCGCCCGGTGCAATATATTGATGAACAATAATATCCCTGGTGTAAAGCTCACTAACATCGGTAATTTTTAAAATCCTCAAACTCTCGCAAGTACTCCTGTGCTTATCTCAGCGGATTTCTCCGGGCTGACGAGAGCTTCAACGAGCGCGCAGGCGAATTCTATGGCCGTACCGGGCCCCTGGCTCGTGATGAGGTTACCGTCCACTACCACGCGCTCGTCCACATACTCATCGGGAAATTCCTCTATCTCGCTCGGATAGCAGGTCAGCGTACGCCCTTTAGTTGCCCCCGCGGCCTTTAAGACGGTCGGCGCGGCGCATATGGCCCCGACCATCTTATTATCGATATATTCCCTGATCAGGTCGAGAACACGTTCGTCTTTTTTAAGATTTTCTACTCCGATCCCTCCGCCGGGCAGCACCAGCATATCGAATGACGAGCCCGGCACATCTGCTAAAAGCTCGTCGGGCTGGATTTTGACTCCGTGCAGACTCTCTATTAATCCGTTGGTTGTTCCGGCGATAACTACTTCTACCCCGGCGCGTCTCAGTATATCCACGATGGCCAAAGTCTCGATCTCCTCAAAGCCCGGGGCGAGTGGCAATAATACCTTCTTCATAGTTATTCCTCCCATCAAGAGTTCAATTATTTACGTTCAAAGGTGCCCATGATCCGGGCCTCTCCCAGTATGTGTGCGCTTATCGCGTTCTCTACATCTTCTTTTGAAGCGCCGGGCGAAAGCTGAAGCTCCTCTATGTCAAGAGCGTAGATCTTAAAGAAGTACCTGTGCGGGCCGTGGCCCTTTGGGGGGCAGGGCCCGCCGTAGCCGATATTGCCGAAGTCGTTTTGCCCCTCTTTAGTGCCGTCAGGCAGAGGTCCGCCTTTTGGTAATGTCTCGGTTGAGGCGGGCAGGTCGTAGACAACCCAGTGGGTCCAGCATCCGCCAGGGGCGTCCGGGTCGTCGGCTATAAGAACAAAGCCCCTGGTGCCGGACGGGGGCGAGCTTAGAGTCAGCTCCGGCGAGAGGTCTGTGCCGTCGCATGAATATTCAACCGCGATTTCATTGCCGTCAATAAAGGCCGGGCTAGTAATAGAAAATCCCATAATATCACCTCCCATTAGACTGTTATAATGCCGGCAGAGTACCGGATGGATATGTTCTGATTCTACATAATTGCGCATCAGGAATGCAATCCAAATCTTTCTTTATTTCCACTCTCTTATGTTACAATAGAATTCTAATGACAAAATGGAGGGGGCTATGCAAGAGAAAAAGATGGAGGTAGTGCCGGGGCTTGCGGGAATTCCCGCCGCCGAAAGCGCGGTCAGCTTTGTTGACGGAGAAAACGGCGTTCTTGAATATCGCGGCATCAACATAAACGAGCTTGCGGAGAAGAGCACCTTTCTTGAGACTTCGTACTTGCTGATCTTCGGTCATCTCCCGAACGCAGAGGAGTTAAAGAAGTTTACCGAGGATATTAAATTTCACACCCGCCTAAAGCTGAAGATACTTCGTATGATGGAGTACCTGCCCGAGGGCGGCCACCCGATGGACTACCTGCAGGCGGTAACGAGCGCCATGGGCATGTACTACCCGGCCAGAGATACACTAGACCCGGATGTTCGTTACTGGTCTGTCGTGAGGCTCATAGCCAAGATGCCGACCATTGTGGCTGCCTGCTACAGGCTGCGCCGAGGTGACGCGCCGATAAATCCCAACAACGACCTCTCCTTTGCCGCCAACTTCTATTACATGCTCTTTGAAAAAGAGCCCGACCCGTTTATGGAGAGGTTGATCGACGTGATACTGATACTCCACGCCGACCACTCCATGAACGCATCCACTTTCAGCGCGCGCGTTGTCGGCTCCACGCTGGCCGATCCATATACGGTTGTCTCCTCGGCCATCGGCACGCTCTCAGGCCCTTTGCACGGCGGGGCCAATGAGAAGGTGATCGAACTCTTAAACGAGATAGGCGAGAAGGAAAAGGCCCGGTCCGTAATAGAGTCGATGATAGAAAACAAGGAGAAGATAATGGGTGTCGGCCACAGGGTCTATAAGACCAAAGACCCGCGCGCAAAGATACTCCAGAAATTCGCGCACCAGCTCTTTGAAAACTCTGAGGCTTCAAATGTAAATATACTGGAGATCGCCGAAGAGGTGGAGAAGGTCGTTGAAGAAAAACTCGCAAGCAAGAAACTCTATCCCAACGTCGATTTCTATTCCGGCATAGTCTTTCAGGCAATGGGTATGCCGCCTGAGATCTTTACGCCTATCTTTGCGATGGCCCGCGTCTCCGGTTGGCTTGCTCACTGGGAGGAGCAGTTAAAGACAAATCGCATCTACAGGCCGGGACAAAAATATATCGGTGAGAGAAATGCCACTTACGTAAGCCAGGAGAAAAGATAAAATCCAGAAGGCAGGTTTAAGAAAAAATTTTTTTGAATGAAAATTTCTGAAATGTCGTTATAGGAAGTGCTATAACACTAAAAATAGATATTTTCTTGACTTAAGCTTGTAATTTTATTACTATATATATGTTTGTCCGGGGGGGTGAACTAAATAAGCAGATTTTCTTAGTTTCATATGAAAAGAGTTTTATGAACTATAGAAAAAGCGATGTACTAAAAAAACGCCTTAGACGAAAAATTCTCCTCCTCGTATTTTTAAGCGCGTTCATTTCATTTTCGATCTATTTCATAAAGAGCCCCGGTTCTATTGCCGGTATTCTTCCGCTTCCCAATTCCAAATCAAAAGAAATAGCGAAACCTTATAATATTACCTATCCTGAAAAGTCGATCTCTGTCTACAATGTCAAGGTTGACAAAGAGGACACTATCTACACGCTCCTGAGGGAAAGAGATGTCGATCCCGAAGTGATACTGCGTATTGCGCGCCTTTCCAAGAAAGTCTATAACCTTGCCAGAATAGAGACCGACGATCAATTGAAGATTACCATGTCCAATGATCTCCTCGACAGTATCGATTATAGATATGAGGAGCTTGAGGGTATGAGGATAAAGAGGGATGCTTCCATAAAGGACGGTTTCAGCGTCGAGAAATACGAAGTACCGTTCGTTGTAAAGCAGAAGGTCGTCGCCGGGACGATCGATGACTCTCTCTATGAATCCGGCTTGAGGGCCGGGGTCAACCCGAGGATTATTGTCGATCTTTCGGATATCTTCGCATGGGACGTGGATTTCGCGACGGATATTAGAAAGGGCGATTCATTCACGATCATTTACGAGGCCATCTACGTGGACGGCAAAGCAATACGAGCCGGCAGGATCATCGCCGCTGAACTGGCAAACAAAGGCAAGGACTATCACGCGCTCTATTACGTTGATTCGAAGGACAGGGGTGACTATTATAACATGTTGGGCCAGTCGCTATCGCGTACCCTCTTGAAGTCCCCTTTAAGCTATCGCCGCATCTCCAGCCATTTTTCCAGAAGAAGATACCATCCGATACTTAAGAAATATCGCCCGCATCACGGCATTGATTACGCGGCCCCAAGGGGTACCCCGGTCGAGTCGTCCGGTAGCGGAAAGGTTCTCTACGCCGGTTGGAAAAAAGGCTATGGAAAATATATCAAGATCAGGCATAATGAAAAATATACAACCGCTTACGGCCATCTTTCCAGAATAAGCAAGGGGATAAAGAAGGGGACGAAGGTTGTGCAAGGACAGATGATCGGGAAGGTGGGTTCCACCGGAGACTCTACCGGACCGCACTTACACTATGAGGTCCTTGTCAGGGGCAAGCTTGTCAATCCCCTTTCGGTCAAGAGCAAGTCGCGCAGGTCTCTTGGAGGCGAGGAGATGTTAAGGTTTAATGTCGTGAAGGAAGAATACACGGCGAGGCTCGATAAGGCCGGTGCTGCGTTCGCCCTTGCGGAAAAATAGATTTTCCTATTTATAATCCTTTAAAAGAGAGAGGCCCCATAAAATGGGGCCTCTCTCTTTTTTTGTGTTTTGCGCCTGTTAAGATTAAGCGTACTAATCTTTAGTAACGGGCCCCGTCCATCTGTACATACCCCCGGCCAGGTTATGGACATTCGTGTATCCTCGCTTTACGAGTTTTTTAGATAGGCTGTCACCCATCGGTCCGCCATGGCAGACAAAGACTATCCTTGTTGCCTTGTCTCCGGGCAAATTATCCAGTCCGTTCTTTTTAGCATCCTCAAACTCGATATTTATGGCGCCTGGTATGTGTGCCTTCTTGAAGAGCTTGGGTTCCCTTACGTCAATGATCAACTCTTCGACAGGGTCGGCAAGCATCTCTTCCAGTGTCGAACCCTTGATGCTTTTATATCCGGCGGCAAGTACGGTGCCGTATGAAATTATAAGCAAAGGAAGCAGGAAAATTGCGATCAGTATTGGTCTTTTCATGGTCTCTCTCCGTTAGGTTTATTAATCAAGATTATCAGAGTTTCCGGGCTATGTCAAAAAAGGGCTGGCAATCTTTGGAAAATGGGTTGATAATATTGCTATGACGCAAACCTGTTTTTCGATAGCCAGCTTTGAATCTTTGCTTGGCCCGGTCAATCTTGCGGCGAGCGAGCGTGGGATATTGTCTCTGGACTTTTTCTCCACTCGTGGCGACTTTAGCGCTAATATCGCGCACAAGTTTGGCCGGACGATCCGTTTGGTCGACGCGGAGCCGTCTTGCTTCGAAAGCCTATTTACCGATCTCGATGGGTATTTTTCAGGCGAGGCGAACTCCTTTGACGTGAAACTCGACTTAGCTGGAAGCTCTTTTGATCTCGTTGTCTGGGACGCGCTTCGCACTATTCCCTTCGGGAGCGTCGTCACCTACGCCGAGCTTGCTAGCTTCGTCGGTTCACCGCATGGCGCAAGGGCCGTTGGTTCTGCGTGCGCGAGAAATCCCGTTCCTCTGATAGTGCCGTGCCACCGGGTCGTCTCTTCAGGCGGGCGTATAGGCGGGTATAGCGCTGGGGCAAGCGGCAGGGGGCTGGGCGGTGTGGAACTAAAGAGGGCGCTCTTAAGTTTGGAAGGCGTTACTATCTAAGCTCTAGTGTCGCTTGACTCGACACTAGAGGTGTGCCGTGACAGCGCCGGCAGTAGAGGCGAGCAAAGAGACGAAAAGCAGTACCCAGTGCATCCTGTTCACCCTTTTAAAGACCGAGTCTATTGTCATCTCGTTCCCTTCTTTAGCCATCCTCTCCAGCATCTTTTTTATTATAAGCGGCTCAACGCCAAAGAGCATGATCATCCAGAAGACCCAGACCAGGGTCATGAAGGTCAGGGGCAGGCCGGGGATGGTGAAGAGCGCCAGGTACCATCCGGTGATAAAGAGCATACCGAAGCCGGAGAGCCCGACAAGGACTACAAAGTACCGGGCAATCTTCGCAAACCTGTGTTCTATCCGTTGAAAGGTCAAGACCTTCTGGAGAGGGTCGGGTGTCTTGAATATGACCGGGAAGATTATGATCGTTACAAAGGCCAGGCCGCCTATCCAGATGATTACGGCGAGCAGGTGGATTATGTGCATTATAAGAAAGACCATGAACTTGCCTCGTTGATAGATTAGAGAGGTAGATTATCGCATTGATCTAGAGGATGTTAAATGACATATGTCAATAGGCGTCTTGTAGGATCTTCGGTTCCGGGCAGGGGTCATGGGAGTTGTCTAATCCAGTATCGCTAGCACCTTTACATCGTTTCTGTCCTTTGTCCTGCTTAAAGAGACATAGCCTATAGCCCCGCGTTGCATGGAGACCCGGCGGATTATCAGGCGCTCGCTCTTAATGGTGTGCGGGGGGTTTAAGGCCTGGTTGGTGATCTTTTTATGCGCCCATTCCTCGGCTATCTTCTCGGGCTTCCTGCCCAGCACACTCATGGAAAAGGCAGCACGGGTAGGGTTGTAGACATCAAGGTCATAGAGTATTACCGGCACCCCGTCGGGCCATTTGAGCAGGTCGTTATTATACATCTTCTTTAGCATGGTGATGGATATCTCTGCCATGGAGTTGTCGCTGTTGGCGATTATGGCAACCGGATCTTCCGCCGCATGGACGCTTGAGAAGATAAAAGTAGCAAAGACGACGGGGAAGATAAGATATCTTTTGACGAGCCTTAAACCCATTAGAGGTCTCCGATGGCTATAACGACAGACGTGATGAGCTCGTTGTAATCCTCTTCAAGGGGGTCCTCAAATTCGTTTATATTGTACTCCATCTTTCCGACCACGTTATGGGCAAAATGGTAGTTTAACGCGGCGGTGTAACGGGCCTGTTCGTTATCCGATGTCGTGTCGTCAGGGTCGTACCAGTCGTATCTGCCGGCTATCGTCCATCTGTTTATGTCGTAGCTCAATTGCGCGTAGAAGCCCGCGTCATTAAAATCTGAGCCTACATCGGGGGAGTTATCCCTGACGGCGTACTCTGTCTGGAGTTCGTAATCATCATAGTTGAGCTTTAGGTGAGCGGCATAGCTGTTCTTCAGCGTCTTGGTGTTATCAATATCCCTGTAATAGGAGAAGCCCGCTTCCATTCCGTCCAGGATATCCTTGGAAAGGTTAATCCTTGCCCCGACGGCCTTCTCATTATTCCTGTCGAGCCGTCCCGGGTTCCCTGCTCCGTTAGAGACGTAGAGGTGCGTATCGATCATGTTGTTGCCCAGATTAAAGGCACTCCTTGCCTGTACGCCGTCGGAGAAACTTGGGAAGATCTTTTTTACAAAGATCGGCCTGGTCTGTGTGGGTACGTACGGGTAATAGTGGAAGATATTCCAGTAGCCGGCCGGCGTGATAAAACGCCCGATCCTTAATTCGAGACCAAGCCGGGGCCGGTATTCTATGTAGACCTGCTCGACCAGAATCTTGCCCTGTACCGTGTCGGCCGTGTCGGAAGTGTGTATCGACTCTATGTTCGGCGCGTCCTCAAACTCGATCTCCGAGAAGAATAGCCATTTCTCCTGGACTTTCTTGCTGAAGAAGAGACTAAGGTGCCTTATGCGGAAGCTGTTGTTGTCGTTTTTGTTATTGGTAAAGCGAAGCTCGGCGTCCGCATATCCGCTTATCTTGACGAATTGGGAGACAAGGCTCTCTTGCGCCTCTATGGATACGCTCTCGACCTCTTCCAGTATCTTCTGCAACTCCTCGGTTTTTTCCTGGAGCTCTTTTAGTGTCTTTTGATTCTCGGATAGTTGTTTCATCTCCGACGCTTCGTCATGCATAGCCCCCTTGAGATCTTTTTTGAACTTACGGTTTTCTTTTTGAAGCTTCTTGATCTCTTTTTCGAGCCGTTCTATGCGCTCTTCTGTTTTATCCGTCTCTTCGCCGCTTGCGCTTAGCGGGACAGCGGCGAAAGCTGCGAAGACAAGTATTGAGAGGCATAGTGTAGAGATATATTTCATGAGGGCTCCGTAGTGCTTTGGATTTTATAAAGGTATTATATATGTTGATATGAAAAGTTCAAGATTTAAATCAGGATATCGCTATCTTCATTTTTCTTTGTGGCCGGGAACCTCATGATGAAGGTGGTTCCCTGTCCGGGTGTGCTCTCCACGTCGATAGTGCCGCCGTACTTGGTAACGATGCGGTATACTACATAGAGGCCGAGACCGGTGCCGCTTCCCGCCGGTTTTGTGGTAAAGAACGGATCGAAGACCTGGTGCAGGTTCTCTTCTGTGATGCCTTCCCCGGTATCAGTTATGGTAACCCTGGCGAACCCGCCTTCGTTTATGCACTTTATTGTCAGGACGCCCTTGTCATGCATGGCGTGTATGGCGTTGATGATGAGGTTTACGAACACCTGCTGGAGCTCTCCGGCGTTGGCGAAGATATAGGAGTTGTCCTGGAGGTTCGTCTCTATATTGATAGAGAGTAGCGGGGCGGAATGTTTGGCCATCTTTATTGAGCTCTCAAGCACCTGTCCCAGATCCACCGTGCTGGTTGTTTCGTTATGCGCAGTCCGCGAATAACTGGAGAGTTCTTTTACTATTATGCTGGCATTGACGGAATACTGGATGATGTCGTCCGTGTAGCCTTTGATAGTCTCAATATCGGTCTCATCCCTTATTGCCTCGGCCATTCCAAGAATGCCGGCGAGCGGGTTATTTATCTCATGCGCGATGCCGGACGCGAGTGTTCCTATGCCGGCGAGCTTCTCGGACTGCAGGAGTTTAAACTGCAGCATCTTCTGCTCCGAGATATCCTTGCCTATGCCGACCATCCCTATGGTCTCGTTCTTATCATTTATAAGGCTGGAGAGCGTCATAGAGACATGAACAATTTTTCCGCTCTTGGATTTTAGCCTGATCTCCATTGTCTTTCCACCCTTTAAAAGCCCCGCTCTCTGTTCAGGGCTTTCGTAGAGCATCAGCACGCTCTTCCCGACAAGCTCGTCTTTCTTGTACCCAAGAAGGTTTTCCGCCTCTTTGTTGAATTCGACGATCTTACTATCCGTGTCGGTGGTTACTATAACGGCCTTGGAGTCATTGAGTATCATCTCCAGGTAATATTTTGTTTCGCTAAGGTCGTTGTATGTATTTTGGATATCTTCGTTCGCTTCGTGCAGTTCCTCCAGCAATTTATTTTTGTCTTTGATGATCGCCCCGATAACGAGTATTCCAATGAGCGGCATGCTTACGATGAAGGCGAGCGCCCAGATAAAGCGCTGTACCTGGGCAAGCACCTGAAATTCTTCTTGTGTCGACAGAGTGAGTTTTAAGACGCCGAGTATATCGTCATCCGTGCTATGGCACTTTAAACACGGTCCGTCGGCCAGGAGAGGTTCGAACCTGTTGTATGTCTTCTGCTCATGGTCGAAGTAATCTGTGGTGTTGAATGTCTGCAGGAGCTTCTTGAAGTGTTGGGTGTCGTCGTCAGAAAGTTTCCGCCTGCCTTCTTTCATTTTTTCTTTCTCATTATTCTCGATAACGTCCTCTATAACGTCGAATGCCTCACGGCCTTCCATGTCGAATATGGCGATATCCTTTACGCCGATGAGGTTGCCGTATTCGAGAATCGTGGAGTAGGTCCCTTTGTCGTGGCCGTTCTTCATCAGATCAGTTGTGGATCGGCTTATAAGGTCGGAGGTAATATCAGACTGGCGGACTATGCGGTAGGTAATGCGGTCTTTCAGGTGCATGTTAGAGTATATGAAGAAGGAGGTGATAGCGACCATAAATACCATAATCGTTATCACCAGGTAGTTAAGTATGTAGCGTTGGCTTAACCTTTTAAGACGGTTCTTCAATTCTCCACCAGAATTTCATTTACCAATTGTAGAAGCTCTTCTTTCAGGAAGGGCTTGCCTAGGTATTTGACATTTTCAATGGCATTTACCTCATCGATGATTTCGTTGTTGATAAAGCCGGATATAGCCAGAATAGGCATGGTCTTTTTGTTCGTCCTGAGAGAGCGGATGATGTCAAGTCCGGACATGTCGGTGAGTTTGAGGTCGCAAAGCACCAGGTCGAACTCATCGGAGAGGGCGAGATCTATGCCCTCTTTGCCGGTAGGGCAATCCATTACTTCGTATGAAGCGTTTGTAAGGTGTATCTTTAAGACATTTCTTATGGGCGCTTCATCGTCTATTATGAGTATCTTCGTCATGAATGGTCAGTTCTATTTGAGTGAGTAAAGTATGCGCGGAGCGCGCCGGGTCTATTTGATGGTGGTCAGGTAGACCTTCTCTCTTAGGAAGACGTTAACTATATTGGGATCGAGCTGTTTACCGGCAACTTTTTTAATCTCCGTTAGCACCGTCTCCAGATCAAGTTTTTTTCTGTATGGGCGCGAAGAGTACATCGCGTCGAATATATCGGCAACCGCGATGATCCTGGAGGAAATAGGGATAGCTTCGCCTTTTATGCCTTTAGGATAACCGGTCCCGTCGTAGTTTTCATGGTGGGCGCCGACGATCTTTGCCGCCGGACTCATGTGGGTTATTCCTTCGAGAATCTTCTCTCCCATCTCAGGGTGTTGTCTGATCTCCTCGAATTCCTCTTCGGTGAGCTTGCCCTCTTTGTTCAGTATGGTCTCCTTTACGCCTACCTTGCCAAGGTCGTGAAGGATGGTGGCATACTCTAGCGTTTCCAGATCCTCTTCTGAAAATTCCAGAAGCTCTCCTATTCTCAGGCACTGAATTCTCATGCGGTCGCAGTGTCCGCGGGTGTACTTGTCCTTGGCCTCTATCGTTTCGGCCATGACTTGTACGAACTGAATATTGATATCCTTTAAGAGCTTGTAGGCGTCCTTTAACTCAAACGCTTTTTCGGATAGATCCCTTGTCCTTTCCCTGACCTTGTCTTCGAGGTATAGCTGGTATTCCTTGTTCTGTCTTTCGAGCTCTTCGTTGCGCTCAAGGAGGTCTTTATGAGAGAGCGCCTTGTCTATGGTGTTCATGAGCTCGGCTTTTTTGACCGGCTTGGTTATGTAGTCGAAGGCGCCGCGCTTCATTATGTCGATGGCTACGTTGATATCCGTAAGCCCTGTCAGCATAATTATAGGTGTTGTGGAGTACTCTTTTGTGACGTAGTCGAGGACCTCGGAGCCGTCCACTTCAGGCATCCTTATATCCGAGATGACCAGATCAAAGCTGTTTGAATTTAAGTGGTCGAAGATCGCGTTGCCGCCTGAACTCTCTATTACGTTGTAGCCTTCACGGGTGAGATGGGTCTTTAGAACCTTGCGGATCGGGGCTTCGTCATCGACTATGAAGATGCTTCGTTTTTTTTCTTCTTGAAGTTCCATTCATCACTTTCTTTTTTTATAAAGTGGCTGGAAAGAGCTTTTTTTGGCGTTCAGGCAAGCCCCGCGCTCAACGTTAATATTTTACTTGAAGTCGTATCTCATTTCAATGAAATTCATACGAGCCGCCAGTCCTGCGCAGACCCCCGTAAGCTCTATTTTATCTTAAGTTTTAGTAGGTTAGAGAGGTTTTATGCGGCCCGAAA
Organism: uncultured bacterium; assembly: GCA_965372515.1. Taxonomy (GTDB): domain Bacteria; phylum Desulfobacterota; class GWC2-55-46; order GWC2-55-46; family JAJCZF01; genus CBDVCO01. Next base: position 12,824 of record CBDVCO010000024.1, read on the forward strand.
CGCGCCTGGCCCTAATCGACCTTATTATAGATTTTCGTCTCCGGGTAAAAGCCGTACCATACGAACCAGTAGGTTACAAGTGAGGGTAGGGCAGTGCCGTCCTTGTCTGTTACGTATGCATCTCCCGAGGCGCTATCAAAGAATATCCGGATAGCTTTTCCCGAGATGGTGTCGCTAATGGGAGAGGGGGTAGAATTTAAGAGGCCAAGCGGATATGCCTTTCTTTGACCTTTTATCTCCACGCCGAGAATCAGTTCCTTCTCGGGCAGACCGGGACTCTTTCCCCTGAAGCCGAAGAAGGCAAGCGGGCTTCGGAAATAATCCCTGTAAGGGTCAACTGTATAATCTCTTGAGTGTCCGGTATCGATTGAGAGCACAAGGCTACCAGGGTGGAGCGCCTTCCACCTCTTCCATGTGGTTACCCTCGAGGGTATAACCTCGAGCCTCTTGCCTGTCATGGGACCTGTGACGGCCTCTCTCTTTACCTGAGACCACAGGCTTTCCGTATCTCTATCGAACAATAGTACGTTCGCCTTGTAGAGGCGCCCCGAGATGCCGAAGTCCAGGGTCTTATCCTCTATCTCCCGGCCAAAGACCTGGCCGGCATATGAGAGTGGTCACCAGGTGGCGAGTATGCTCTGCCCGGAAAGTTTATCGTTTACCGCCTCATGCCAGTTGAGTATCTTTACGGGGTAGGCCTTTGCCTTGCCGTCTATCTCGACGCCAAGGACAATGTCGTTCTCATCTAAGTAGGTGGCCTGGCCGGCGTTTACGAAGACGGGGTTGTTAAGTGCGGGGATTGCGTCCTTTGCGGGCCCCCCGGACTCTATCTCATCGATCGGGATGGAGTGTGTGGTAAAATCGAATCCGTCGGCCGTATTGTACCCGGCAGTGATAATCCCTACAACCAGTATCAGCACAACAGGTATTAAACGCGCTCTCTTCATAGGTCTACTCCACCTGTCCCCCCACGCCTCCGGCTCTATTGCCCCTTGAAGCCCCTTTGCTCTTGACCCTCTTATAGAGTATCGGTATGAGGGAGACCGCTACGACCAGCAAAACCCCTATGACGAACTCTTTTGATACGCGCCCCTTTAAGAGGCCTAGAAAGGAGCTTGAGAATATTACGTAGGCCGCGGCGCCGGGGAGCATGAAGACGAATGACGCCCAGACAAATGTAAAAAAGCGTACCCTCGTAAGCCCGAACGCGTAGTTTAGAAAGTTAAATGGGAAGAGCGGAATGAGCCGCGTAAATGCGACGATCTTCCAGCCGTTAACCTCCACCTTGCTGTCGAGTTCCGCCCATTTTTTGCTGCCCGCCCTCAGTACGCGCGCCTCTATGAAATCTCTGCCCAGATACCTCGCTACCTGGAAGGCGACGGACGCGCCGATGGTGGCCCCGGTTATCGCGTAGACGACACCCCAGACGGGTCCGAAGAGCACACCGCCGACGACCGTTATGAGGAGTCCCGGGAGCATAAAGGCCGGGGCGAGCGAGTAGATAAGGATATAGACAAGCGGGGCGGTCATACCGAAGCCCGCTATCCAGTTCTTAAGGCTCTCTTCGTCGAGATAGGCGCCGGGGTTAAAGATCTTGATGCCAACCCCTGCCGATATGACAAAGATCACGAGGATCAGGAATTTAACGGAACTCTTCATTTTTTCGCTTTTAAGCGCTCCTGTGAGTCAGGTGTTTCGCTACCTTTGGAAACCATCCTGTGAATATCTTCTCGCGATAGTACTCGTCGCATGCACGCTTTATCGCCTGGCTTATTGTCGGGTATGCGTGGATGGTCTTGCTTATATCGGTTATGGGTATCTTCTCCTTCATCGCGAGCGTAAGCTCGTGGATGAGCTCTCCGGCCGAGGGGCCTAGGATATGCGCCCCGAGCAGGTGTTTCTTCTTGTCAACGATGAGTTTTATGAGCCCCTTGCCCTCGCCCTGTATGATCGCCCTGTCTATGTCGTCGAACTTGAAGCTGTAAGAGTGGACCTTCTCCTTGCCGAGCTTTTTTATGGCCTCGGCCTCGGTCATGCCTACATGGGCGAGTTCGGGGTCTGTATAAGTGACCCATGGTAACACTGAATAGTCCGCGTGTCTATTTACCACGGGGAAGAGCGCGTTGGAGATGACTATGCCGGCCTGGTATTCGGCCAGGTGCGTAAAGGCGTATGGCCCCGAGACGTCGCCGCAGGCGTATATGTGTTTTACGTTCGTCGCAAGCGTGTCGTCCACCTTGATGCCTCTCTTCGGGTCGAACTCTATGCCGGCGGCCTCGAGGTTAAGCCCTTTGATATTCGCCTTCCTTCCTACCGCAACCATTATCTCGTCTGCGACGATCTCTTGAGCCCCTTCGTCGCATCCCAGGCTCAGCCGTTTTTTACCGTCCTCCACGGAGATCTTCTTAAATTCTCTACAGGTAATGATCTCAACTCCCTCCTCCTCAAGGATTTCCTGAAGTCCCTTTGAGAGTTCCGGCTCTTCTCTGGGAAGTATCCGGCCCTTCTTTTCTATTACGGTCACCCGCGAGCCAAGGCGCGCGAAGACCTGCGCGTATTCTATGGCGATAGGACCGCCGCCGAGAATAGCGATGGTACCGGGCAGCTCATTAAGATCGAGTACCGTGAGGTTTGTTATCACGCCGGCAGAGTCAATGCCGGGTATATCGGGGATAACCGGACTGGAGCCTGTGGAGATCAGGAACCTACGGCCGGTATACTCCCTGCCTTTGACGACGATGGTATGCGCGTCCTTGAATTGGCCCTTGCCGAAGATCACCGTAACGCCCATATCCTCGAACCGTACCGGGTCGTCGTGGACCGCGATACGGGCCTGGGTGCTCCTTACCCCCTCCATTACTTTTTTGAAGTCTACCTTGAGCGGCTCTCCGACGAGACCGAACTCCCCGGCGCGGCTCATCAAGTGAGCTACCTTGGCCGAGTGTACGAGCCTCTTTGTGGGCACGCACCCGTAGCGCAGGCAGTCGCCGCCCAACATATCTTTCTCGATCAGCGCAACCTTTGCCCCGAGCTGCGCCGCGCCAGAGGCCGTTACAAGACCCCCGACTCCTCCGCCGACTATGACCAGATCGAAATCCTCCATGATGACCTCTCTCTCTTTATCAGGCCAGACTCGGCCCGGCTTAAGATTTCGGTAAGTTTGGCAAATGCAGACTACTCCTGTCTTGATTATATTATACACCCGTTTTTCGGTTCTTTGATGTAATTAAAATTACATTTTTGTTTCGCAGTTAATCGCAAGGTATTTCGCTGTTGTGTCGAACCCCTTTTGGTGTTAAATTATTAAGTTAATGAAGGATTTAGATATAAAAGACTATCTTCCGCTTGTAAGAAAGCCCGCCAGATATATCGGTGGGGAGGTCAATTGCGTAAAAAAAGATATTACGCCAGGCGGCCCGATCTCAATTACCTTCGCGCTCGCCTTCCCGGACGTCTACGAGATAGGGATTAGCCATCTGGGTCTTCAGATCCTCTACCAGATACTAAACGCCAGAGACGATATAGCGGCCGAGCGCGTATACGCCCCGTGGGAGGATTTTGAAGCGCTCCTGAGGGATAAGGGCGAGAGGTTAAAGACGCTTGAAAACGGGCTGGCTCTGAGCGCGTTCGATATCGTGGGCTTCTCCCTCCAGTACGAACTCTCCTACACCAATATACTTAATATGCTCGAGCTTGGGGGTATACCTCTACTTTCAAGCGAAAGGGGCGAGGATTCTCCTATTGTTATCGGCGGCGGGCCAAATACCTTTAACCCGGAGCCGGTGGCCGTTTTTTTCGACGCATTCCTCCTCGGCGACGGCGAAGAAGCGATAATCGAGATAGCAGATACTGTTATCAGCGCAAAAAAAGAGGGGTTAAAGAGGGCAGAGACCATAAGGATGCTTTCCGGGATAAAGGGCGTATATGTGCCGGCCTATTTTGAGCCTGCCTATAATAAGGACGGTACTATAAAGGAAATCAGCCCTCTTGTTAAAGGCTATGAGCGTATTTTAAAGAGAACGGTATCGGATCTCAGGACTCTGCCTGACCCTGTTCGCCCGGTCGTGCCCTTTGTAGAGGCCGTGCACGACCGCCTAAGCGTTGAGATAGCGAGAGGTTGCACCAGGGGGTGCAGGTTCTGTCACGCCGGTATGATTTCGAGGCCCGCGAGAGAACGTGACCCCGCCGATATAATGCGCATTATCCGCGATGGCCTTGATAATACCGGTTTTGACGAGGTCTCGCTCTTAAGCCTCTCTACCGGTGATTACTGCTCTATCGAGCCCTTGCTTAGTTCTTTAATGGAGAGCCTTGAGCCCGAAAGGGTGGCCGTTAGTCTGCCTTCACTCAGGGTGGGCACGCTTGGAGAGACACTCGCTAAAGAGATAAAGAGGGTAAAGAAGACCGGCTTTACGCTCGCACCTGAGGCCGGGACAGAACGGCTTCGATGCGTTATTAATAAGGGCATAGACGCAGAAGAGCTTATCGAGACGGCAAGGCGTGTATACAAAATGGGCTGGCGCTCCATAAAGCTCTACTTTATGATCGGGCTGCCGACGGAAACTAGCGAGGATATCGAGGGTATATTGGAGTTGGCCCGCGCCGTTAGAGATACAAAAGACGGGGCTAGCGGGTTTAAAGGGCGTAGGAAGGGAAAAGGTACAGCGAGGAAAACGCCTGTAAGCGTAAGTGTCGGGACATTTGTCCCTAAACCCTTTACCCCTTTTCAGTGGGTTGCGCAAATTTCAAAAGAAGAGTGTATGGAGAAGCAGAAATTCTTAAAGCAAGGGGTGGAGAGCGCCGGGTTAAGGCTTAAGTGGAATGACGCCCAGATGAGCGAGCTTGAGGGGGTCTTTTCCAGGGGAGACAGACGGCTCTCGGGCGCGGTCATGAGGGCCTTTAAAAAGGGGGCGAGGTTCGACGGCTGGAGCGATGAGTTTAATCCTACCTTATGGAAGGAGGCTTTCGAGGAAGAGGGGATCGATACGGGGTTTTATACGCTGAGAGAGCGGGGCTTTGATGAAGTTTTGCCCTGGGACCATCTCGACGCGGGGGTAACAAAAGAGTTTCTCATAGATGAGTATAAGAACTCGCTAAAGGGCGAGGAGTGTCCGGACTGCAAGGTCGATATATGCACCAACTGCGGTGTCTGCGACCATAAAGAGATAAAAAATATAGTGTTTACCGGAGATAGCCTTAAAAGCGAAGCCAAAGAGCGGCTTGTGGAGAAGCAAGGCGGCATCGATGTTGAACCTTTCAGAATAAGGGTGAACTTCTCAAAGACCGGCCCTGTGAGATTTTTGAGCCATCTTGAGATGAAGGAGGCGATAACGAGGGCGATCAGGAGGGCGAGCTTGCCTGTCAGGTACACAGGAGGCTATCATCCGATGCAAAAGATCGCCTTTCTCGATCCAACGCCTGTTGGCATGGAAAGCACGGACGAATATATGGATATCGACTTTAGGGCCCCTGTTAAACCAGGCGAGGTTTCAGCGGCATTAACAAGGGAACTCCCCCAAGGGCTCGATATCTTAAGCGCCGGGCAAATTAGCTTGCAACTGCCATCCCTCTCTGCTAGTATCAAAGGGACGAAGTATTTAATATTTATAAAGAACGGTCCTCTGAGTGCAGAGGAGTTAGGCATAGAGCTTGAAAGTTTGGAAGGTCTATTAAAGGACTTTAGGGAGCAAGAACAGATACAGGTACGCGTAAGGAGGGCGGATAAGGACAAAGTTATTGATATTAAACCATTTTTAGCTGGACTTGTATTAATTAAGGATAGCTCCATAGAGTTAACCTTCAATAACTTTGCCGGCCCGCGCGTAAAGCCCCATGAGGTGCTCTCCAAGCTTTTGAACCTTTCTACCAATGCTACTCTGCTCATACCTATCCTGAAGACCGGGACCGTTCTGTAGTCTAATTTAAATTTTTTCCTCTTGGCGAGTTTTTCCGAGTTGCGTACCCATGCGCTTGCCTCCAGAGGAGACGGAGCGGCCTATGAATGAGAATCAAGATACACAAGATAAAAATGCCACCAAAGATATAGAAAAAAATACCAAGCCTATAAAAAAAAATACCAGAGAGATAATCATAAACGCCAATCCCTTTGAGACCCGTATAGCCAAGGTCGAGGAGGGTAAGCTTGTAGAGTTCTATGTCGAGAGGATAAAGGACAGGGGGCTTACCGGAAATGTCTACAAGGGCACTGTCGTGAGGGTGCTCCCCGGCATGCAGGCGGCCTTTGTGGAGGTCGGGCTTGATAGGACCTCCTTTCTCCATGTTTCGGATATATCCGATCCTACCGCCGATTTTGATGATGTAGTCGACAGGAGGAGGGGCAGGGGCAAGGGTGAATTCAATGCCGGGCGAATCCAGGATAAGATCAAAGAGGGGCAAAAGATCATTGTTCAGGTAGCCAAGGAGCCTATCGGGACCAAGGGCGCCAGGGTTACGTCTTACGTCTCTCTTGCAGGGCGCTATCTGGTGCTCATGCCGACATTTTCTAAGATCGCCATTTCGAGACGAATAACCGACGATAAGGAACGGAGAAGGCTTAAAAAGATAGTCTCCGAGCTTCGTACAGGAGGCTATTCTTTCATAATCAGGACGGTATGCGAGGGCGCGACAAAAGAGAACATCAAGGCCGATATGGACTATCTCGTTAAGCTCTGGCAATCGATCAAATTCCGCTCTGAGAATACGAAAGCCCCCTCTAGGCTCTATGAAGAACTTGACCTTGCGCTTCGGACAGTGCGCGACAGCTTTAGCGTGGATGTAGACAAGCTCGTAATAGATTCCAAGGACGAATTCGAGCGAGCAAGCGATTTTGTAAATGAATTCATGCCTAATCTCGCTGACCGCCTGGAGCACTACGGCGGTGAGGACCCGATATTCGACGCCCACGGTGTCGAGATCGAGATCTCCGACGCGCTGGAGAAAAAGGTCTGGCTCAAGAGCGGAGGTCATATAATCATAGACCAGATGGAGGCCCTTACCGCCATAGATGTTAACACCGGTAAGTACGTAGGCAAGAAAAGCTCCGAGGAGACCGTTACGAGGACCAACCTTGAAGCGGTCAAGGAGGTTGTCTATCAGCTAAGGTTAAGGAATATCGGCGGCATTATAGTTATAGACTTTATCGATATGGGCAAACCGCAGAACCGCACAAAGGTCTATAACTCTTTGCTGCTGGCGCTTAAAAAGGATAAGGCCAAGACGAATATATTGAAGGTCTCGGAGTTCGGCATTATTGAGATGACGAGGAAGAGGACGCGCGAGTCCATAGGGCAGGCGCTCTGTGAACCGTGCCATTATTGCGACGGAAACGGTCTCGTCAAGGGTAAGGAGACGATCATGATGGAGATATACAGGGAGCTTAAGCGTGAACTCCCGCATAGCAGAAGAAAGGTGCAGCTCTACGTCAACCCGATGATAGCCGATAAGTTCAAGGAGGACTACAGCATACTGGACGACCTTCAAAATACTTTCAAGAAGAAGATCGTCGTAAAGCCTGTCGATCTTTTTCACGTTGAACAGTTCGAGATCGTCTAGTGTCGCGTCAACCGTATATTGTCATTCTCAGAGCTATAAAAACGCCGCTCCCTTCGGGCTAGCCGATAACAGGCCAGCCTGGTAACGGTCATATGCTGTGT
>CBDVCO010000025.1:0-20155 GCA_965372515.1 uncultured bacterium
TTGTCCAATCTTGATATCATCACGCCTCTGCTCGTAGAGGCGTGGAGGAACTTCCCGTTCTCGATATATATGCCGACGTGCCTCACTTTATAGCTCGTCTTGAAGAACACCAGGTCGCCGGCCTTGAGCCTGCTCTTCTTTACCTCTTTGCCGAGCCTTGCCTGTGCTTTGGTCGTTCTGGGGAGCTTTATGCCTAGTTTCGACTTGAATGTCAGGTATACAAAGCCCGAGCAGTCGACGCCGCGCTTATTTAAGCCCCCCATACGGTACCTGACTCCCTTCCATTCTCTGTGCTGGCTGTATAGCCCCTTTGTTACCGTGCTCTTCTTCTTAAGATCGACTGCCTTTGCGTGTTTTTTATGCGGCGGCCTGGCCTCGTCTTTCCTGACGGAGGGCCCGCAGGCGCTAATGAGGATCATGATAGAGAGGGAGAGGATGAGGGTCCGTATAGGCATGTGCTATTTTACCATCTTTTTTATGCTTTTTTCATCTAAATATCTTGTAAATTTAATTTTATCTGTATAAGATATAGCACTTATGTCCTGTGGCGTTGGTTGAGATGGGCCTAGACCCTCCTAAAAACCTGCACAGGGCGGTTTTTTTATACATACAGTCGAATCAATATTGGGATTATAAAATAGATATTTAGTGCTTGGGGGGGTAAGGATTTACCCGCAAAAGTGTTAAGGAGGAGAAAGCATTATGGCAAAGACGGATTATCTTTTTACATCGGAGAGCGTCTCAGAGGGCCATCCGGACAAGGTCTCCGACCAGATCTCGGACGCGGTGCTCGACGGGTTTCTAGCCGGCGACAAGTTCAGCAGGGTCGCCTGTGAGACTCTCGTTACCACGGGCGTGGTGATACTCGCCGGAGAGGTGACTACCAAGGCGAAGATAGACTTTCAGCAGATCGTAAGGGAGACGATCAAGGACATAGGCTACACCGACGCCGCAATGGGCTTTGATTATAAGACCTGCGCGGTTATGGTGACGCTCGACCATCAGTCCGCGGATATATCCCAGGGTGTTACCGAGGGCGAGGGCGAGTATAAGGAGCAGGGCGCGGGCGACCAGGGCCTGATGTTCGGCTATGCCTGCAACCACACCGAGGAGTTCATGCCGCTCCCAATAGACCTTGCGCATAAGCTTACAGATAAACTCAGCCGGGTACGTAAGGACGGGGTACTCGATTTCCTGAGGCCCGACGGCAAGAGCCAGGTCACTATAAGGTATGTGGACGGCAGGCCCGTCGGCGTACACACCGTTGTCATCTCAAGCCAGCACAGCCCTGATGTGGATAATAAGACCTTGAGGGAAGGTATCGTAGAAGAGGTCATAAAGAAGGTCATTCCCGCCGACCTCATGACCAAAGACATTATCTATCACATAAACCCAACCGGCAGGTTCGTCATAGGCGGCCCGCACGGCGACTGCGGACTTACCGGAAGAAAAATAATCGTCGATACCTATGGCGGTCACGGAAGCCACGGCGGGGGGGCTTTTTCCGGAAAGGACCCCTCCAAGGTCGACCGCTCGGCTTCATATATGGCCCGCTACGTCGCCAAGAACGTCGTTGCCGCGGGTCTCGCGGACGAGTGTGAAGTCCAACTCGCTTACGCCATCGGCGTTGCCGACCCGATAAGCGTCATGGTCGATACCTTCGGCACCGAGAAGGTAGAGCCCGCCAAGATAGAGGAACTCGTAAAGGCGAACTTCGGCTTAAAACCCCGTGAGATAATCGAGCACCTCGATCTCCTTAGGCCGATATACAGAAAGACCGCGGCCTACGGCCACTTCGGCAGGCCGTTTCCGGAATTTAAGTGGGAGAATACGGACAAGGCCGAAATACTCAAAGAGGGCGCGGGGCTTTAAGTCCGGCATTTATTTTAAAAATACTTAAAAAACAGATAGATAGGGAGGAAAGATGAAGTACGACATTAAGGATATTGGGCTCGCTGCCAAGGGCAAAAACCGCATAGAATGGGCCGAGCGCGACATGCCTGTGCTCAGAAGGATAAAGAGCGAATTTAAGAAGAAGAAGCCCCTTAAGGGCGTTAAGATCGCGGCATGCCTCCACGTTACGACAGAGACGGCCAACCTGATGATCACCTTGAAGGAGGGCGGGGCCGATGCATACATCTGCGCCTCAAACCCCTTGAGCACCCAGGACGACGTTGCCGCCTCGCTCGTTAAACACAACAAGATCCCGGTATTCGCCATAAAGGGCGAGAACAATAAGACTTACTACAAGCACCTGAATTCTGTGCTCGATGTTAAGCCGCACATAACCATGGACGACGGCGCCGACCTCGTAAGCGAGATACACGGCAAGAGACAAAATTTAGTCAAGGGCATGATCGGCTCCACAGAGGAGACCACCACCGGTGTTATAAGGCTAAAGAGCCTCGCCGCCGACAACCTCCTTATGTTCCCGGTAATCGCCGTGAACGACGCCGCTACAAAGCATTTTTTCGACAACCGCTACGGCACGGGGCAATCAACGCTTGACGGAATAATAAGGGCCACCAACAGGCTCATTGCCGGCTCGACCTTCGTTGTCTGCGGCTACGGCTGGTGCGGTAAGGGTCTTGCCATGAGGGCCAAGGGCCTAGGCGCCAACGTCGTTGTGGTCGAGATCGACCCTCTCGCGGGTCTTGAGGCGGTAATGGACGGTTTTCGCGTAATGCCTATAGCCGAGGCCGCAAAGATAGGCGACTTCTTCTGTACGGTCACCGGCAACCTGAACGTTATAAGGAAAGATCATTTCAGGAATATGAAGGACGGCGCGATTGTCGCTAACTCCGGCCACTTCAACTGCGAACTCGATCTCGACGGGCTCTCTTCCATTACAAAGAGCAAAAAAGATATTCGAGATTTCCTGAGGGAGTACACGCTAAAGAACGGCAAGACGGTTTGCATTCTCGGTGAGGGCAGGCTCATAAATCTCGCCGCGGCAGAGGGCCATCCGGCAAGCGTCATGGATATGAGCTTCGCTAACCAGTCCCTTAGCGCCGAGTATCTGGTGAAGAACCACAAGAAGCTTAAGAACGAGGTCTATGTGGTGCCCGAAAAGATAGACAAGGATATTGCCAAGCACAAGCTCGCCGCCCTTGGGGTAAAGATAGACAGCCTTACCGCAGAGCAGAAAAAGTACCTTGCCTCATGGGATATGGGTACTTAAGAGCGATATATATAGTAAAAAAAAGCTAAAAAGAGGACGGCCAAGGCCGTCCTCTTTTTTTGTGCAATTCCAAGAAGATAGGGCTTTTTTGAGGGTGAAAATCCGGCTAAAATTCTTTACATAGCCGTTCAGGATTGATAAAATATAATACTTTAACACAGCTACTCTGGTTTATTTAAGGAAGCCTTTGTAGTATGTGTATCTCTTTGATATTGTTAGAGATAATCAGTTTTCAAGGGTTTTAGTCCGGAGTGTTGATGGGCAAGACAACAAAAAACGAAAGGCCTGGCAGTGATTTTCTGGCCGAGGCCGAGGATATCCTGAATAAGCTTGGCAAGGGGCTTGTCAACCTTGAAAAATCCTACAAGGCAGGCTCTGTAACTCCCTCCATGGTAAATGGAATATTTCGTACCGCCCACACCCTCAAGGGGGTTTGCGGGGTCTACGGCTATAACCAGATGGTGAGCCTCTCTAACGCCATGGAAGACGCCTTTGACTCTCTACGCATAGGCAGGGTTATTTTGACCGATGAATTGCTAGGCGCTTTGATACGCTCCTACGCCCTTTTGACAAGGATGACCACTACGAAGGTTGATGTTAATTATAAGGATGAAGTAAAGGCTGTCATGGCCTTTCTTAAGAAGACCGAGGTGACAAGGCTCGGCAGACGCAAAGAGGATCATGTAGACAGGAAGCTTCTCAATATGCTGACCGATTATGAGGAGAATAAGCTCTTCGAGTCCATCAAGCAAGGGTTTGAGATATTACTCCTGGAGAACGATTTTCCTCTTAAAAGCTTTGATAGAGACTACGAAGCCTTTGTTAAACTCCTTGAACCGGACACCGAGATGATAGCGACCCTGCCGTCCAAGGAGAAACCAACCGACGGTATTATAAAACTCCAGATCTTTATAGGGACCAAGAAGAGCGTCGATAGCATGGAAGCGAGGCTCGACGCCAAGTGTGAGGTCGTATACTCCAAGGAGAGCAGGAAGAAGATCAAGGTAGGCAAAAAGGTTCTGGAGCCGTCCATGTCCGAGCATCTGCTGGATACGTATTTTAATGACTCAATGGACGATGAGACGCTTAAGAGCAGCGCCAACTCCGTAAGGGTTGACATCAGTAAGCTTGATCACGTTATGAGCATAGTGGGGGAGTTGGGTCTCTTAAGGGCCGATCTAACGAGGCTAGCGAGCGATATCAAAAATAATACGCCGTATTCCACCCAGGCCTTTGAACTTATGAGGCTTGAAAAGCATCTTGATAAGCGCTTTACTGAGCTTCGCGACAGCGTGCTTGACGTGAGACTCGTTCAGATCGGACAGCTATTCGCCAGATACGAGACCATGCTCAGTATGCTTTGCAGAAAGACTGGCAAAGATATCAGGATGGAGTGCTTCGGGGGCGAGACCGAGATCGACAAATTGATGGTCGAAGAGCTGGCAGACCCGATAATGCATATGATACGTAATGTGGTGGATCATGCCATAGAGCCGCCAAAGGAGAGGGGGGCTCTCGGTAAGGACAGGACCGGCACCATTACTTTTAGCGCTTACCAGAAAGGCAACCGCGTTGTGGTGGAGGTGTGCGACGACGGGCGCGGTATAGATGAGGACGAGATAGCCGAGAAGGCCGTAACCAAGGGTCTCGTTACGAAAAAGTATGTAAAGAACCTTTCCGGGCCTGAGAAGATGGATCTGATCTTCCTGCCGGGGTTCACGACAATGGATAAGGTTGGTGAAGTCTCCGGCAGGGGCGTCGGGCTCGATGTGGTCAAGGAGAATATAGCAAGGCTTAGCGGAGCTATAGAGATCGAGACGATAAAGGGGCAGGGGACCAGGTTTATCCTTACTATACCTATCACGCTCGCTATTACTCAGGCCCTTATAGTGGAAGACGCCGGGGACAGATATGCCCTGCCGTTAAATACCGTGAGCGAGGTTATAACCATAGACCAGAAAGAGATATTTGTCCAGGACGGCCACGAGGTTATAAAGGTCCTGGAAAGGGCCGTGCCTGTGGCGAGGCTCGCTACGGTGATGGGCACCAAGAGTGCCAAGACCAACGGCAACCTGATCCACGGGGTCCTGGTGGGCCTGGCAGAACACAGGCTCTGCATAGTTGCGGAGAAGATCGTAGAGCAGCTCGACGTGGTGATAAAGCCTATCTCAAGCTCGATAAAACTGCCGGGCATTGCCGGCGCGACAGATCTGGGCATGGGAGAGAAGGGCACGATCCTTGTGCTCGACGTACGTGATATACTGGAGACCCTCTTGAAGGAAAAGACCGGCCTCCATGTTGGTAGCGGCCTGAAGGACGGCCCTACTATGGAGGTTGTCAATTAGTGAATCTGGTTGCTTGGTCCGGGGGTAAGTGTGGTAAAGAAGAAAGATGTCAGGAAAAAGACGAAGCCGGCGCCTAAGAGGGTAGGGAAAGCCGTGGCCGCCGGAGCCGCCGGGGCCGCCCGGAAGAAAAAACCCGTTGCTGGAAACCCCAAAGCCACAGGGTTTGAGCAATTGCTTGCCCCGAGTGAAGCGGATTACTTAAAAAAACTCGAAGATAAATCGGATAGGGATGACAGGCTCGATATGGTGGCCTTCTATCTTGATGACAGCTTATTTGCCGTTGAGGTGGATTTCGTGGGGGCCGTTATAAGGTCGCGCGAGATCGTGGAGCTTCCGCATACGCCGGACTTTATAGACGGACTTATAAGCGTCAGGGGTGAGATGATACTTGTTATGAATCTGAAAAGACGGCTCGGTATGGACCAGGGCGTTCAAAGCGGAGGCAATATTATTGTAACAGAGCCTTTATTGACCGGTAGTGATGCAGGGATGCTTGTAGACAGGATGGCAGGCGTTATGGAGGTGGACGCGAATCTGAAGCCTTCGAGCAAAGCGTCGAGCGGAAAAAAGGATGGTGTTGGGTTTATAAAGGGTGTTGCACTAAGCGATGAGAAAAAGCCGATCAAGGTACTCGATATGGTAAAGCTCATGGACTTTGAGATGCCCGCGGGAGCGGCTTGATCTGTGGAGGAGGTCGATCAGAAGGAGAGCCCGGCGGGGAGTGCGATTGAGCGATACTTCGCCTCATTCCTGCTCTCAGGCGAGAGGTTCGCTGTAGATGTTCTCCTTGTAAAGGAGGTTGTCAAACTAAGCGGTCTTATCCCTTCAAAAGAACCTTCTGATGATGTGGAAGGGTTTATTGAGCTTCACTCAATGCGCATCCCGGTTTTGAATACGAAAAAGATATTATCCCTGAAGCCTTCTGTCTCGGACGGGGGGATAATGGTTGTAAATATAGATGACCATATATTCGGGCTGATAGTGGATATTGATAGCGATGTGGAGGTCTTTTCATCTCTCTTAAAGCCCAAGCCCCAGAAGGAGAAGGAGCCTTTCGCGGATTTCGTAGAGGGCACGCTCAAGGCTTTAGATAAGACTACCTATATTCTGGACCTGCCGCGCCTTCTTAGCAAGGGAAATAGGGCCCTTTTTATTGGTAATACAAAGGGTAAATGAGCCGGCTTGCATGTGGTATAATATATAGACAAGCACATTTTTCTAATATAATATGGGTTCATGACGAAGTAGTGCTGCTCTGAGGCCTTATTTAAGACCATAATAAGAAAATCATATGAAAAGGGGTATATCTTTGAATAAAATTATACAGACGGTCCGCAGCGGGTTCGGGGGAGTCGTCATTAAGGCGCCTGTTGCTTTGCTACTCTTCCTTGTTATCTTAACCGGGTGCTCAGGACGCAAAGGTGTCGTTGAGAAGAGCTCTAATGTCGAAGAGCTCTTTACCGACGCGGTCAAGGCATACCAGAGTGTTCTCTACGACGAATCAGAGAAGTTATTTAAGGCTGTAATAGATGACCACCCGCTAACGGATTATGCCCTTGAGGCCCAGCTTATGCTCGCCGATATCTATTATACCAAGGAGGAGTACGAGGATGCCTCCTCTTATTACGCCAGTTTCGTAAGGCTCCATCCCGGCCACAAGAAGTCTTCTTACGCCCTCTTCCAGAAGGGCATGAGCCATTTTAATCTCATGCTCAGCCTGGACCGCGATCAGACCGCCACAAGAAAGGCGTTATTCGCCTTTCAGGACATTCAAAGCTTCTATTCCCAAAGCGCATATATGGAGAAGAGCGGTGAGATGATAACCTTTCTCAGGAAAAGGCTCGCGGAGAGGGAGTTCTATATCGGGAGTTTCTACTTTAAAGATAAGAACTACAAAGGGGCTTTGTCAAGGTTCGCCGTGATCCTTAAGGATTACCCGGACTGCGATCTGATCGACAAGACCCTTTATTTTATCGCCAGATCATATGAGAAGCTCGGCGAGGAGGAATTAGCCAGAGAGACTTATCAGACCCTTGTGACCAGATATCCGAAGAGTCCTTATTGTAAGAATATCAAGAGTAAAATATTGGGCGGGTAGTCTGGGGGTAAGTTGCAAGATTTTCTAGTTTGAAGCAAACTCTTTTATGATAGTGACGGCCTCTTTTAATGCCTTGTCGAGCTTTTTAGGTTCTTTACCTCCGGCCTGAGCCATATCCGGTCTGCCTCCGCCACTTCCATCTACTATCGGTGCAACTCGTTTTATTATCTCACCGGCGTTAAATCTACCTGTCAGGTCTTTTGTTACTGCACAGAGGAGTTTTACTTCTCCTCCCGCTGCCGAGCCTACCACAGTGATTCCCGAGCCCATTTTAACGCGCAATTTGTCGGCCACATTGCGCATCTCTTTCGCGTCATCTGAGTCGATTCTTATTGAGAGCACCTTGATATCATTTACAATGTGGATATATTTTAGATATTCGTCTATTCCGTCGTCCTTGCCCTTGCTCTTTAATCTGGCGACCTCGCGTGAAAGCTCCTTATTCTCTTTTATGAGTTTTGCGATCCTTTCGGGCAGCTCATGAGGGGTTGACTTTAGTTGGGCCGCGATCGACTTCATGGTCCTGTCTGTATCGGCCATAAGCTCTATCGCCGCTAGCCCCGTTACGGCCTCAATTCTTCTTACTCCGGCCGCCACAGAGCTTTCACCTGTTATTTTGATAGGCCCGATGTCGCCTGTCATCTTAACGTGGGTCCCCCCGCAAAGCTCAGAGCTGAGACCCTCTATCTCAACCATTCGCACCTTGTCCCCGTATTTCTCTTCGAAAAAAGCAAGCGCCCCTTTTTTTACAGCCTCGTCGTAGGTGAGCTCTTCTGAGTCGACCTCCTGGTTTAGGAGGGTAACGCGGTTGGCCTCATCTTCGATAGCTTTTAACTCATCATCGGTCAGGGCCTCGAAGTGGTTAAAGTCGAACCTTAGCCCCTCCGGGCGTACGTAAGAACCGGCCTGGCGTACGTGATCACCAAGGGTTTTTCTAAGGAGCGCGTGAAGTATATGCGTGGCGCTGTGGTTTCGCATGGTCGCACGTCTAACTTCCATGTCGGGGATAAGCTCCAGCGTGTCACCGACGCTTACCTTTCCCGCTTTGATCTCTCCTATATGGACGATCAATTCAATAAGCGGCCTCTTTGTGTCAGTTACTTTGATATCAAGGGAAGATTTCGGGGCGACGATCCGGCCGGTGTCTCCGACCTGGCCGCCGCTCTCTCCGTAAAACGGGGTCTTGTCTGTGATGATCTCTACTGGACCTTCGTTTGCGCTCTCTACAAGTTCGCCGTCTTTTATCAGAGCTACCACCTTTGCAGAGGCAACTTCAGTGTGGTAGCCTACGAACTCGGATTTGATATCATCCTTTACGAGTTCTTTATAGAGGTCGCTTGCGCCCACCTCGCCGGAGCCTTTCCATGCGCTTCTGGCCTTGGTGCGTTGAGCTTCCATGGCCTTTTCAAAGCCGGCCTCGTCGATAGTCAGACCCTTTGATTTAATGATATCGGCGGTCAGGTCGAGCGGAAAACCGAAGGTGTCATAGAGTTTGAATGCCGCAATGCCAGACAGGACGGAACTCTTCTGTTTCTCAAGGGCCTTAATTTCCTCGGCGAGGATCTCCAGCCCCTTGTCGAGTGTGTCGAAAAAACGCTCCTCTTCGCCCTTTGTAGCCTTTAAGACCAGGTCTCTTGAGGAGACGGTCTCCGGATATGCGTCCCCCATAAGTCCTATGACCCGGTCACACACCTTATGGAGGAAGGGCTTATTAAGGCCGAGGAACTTTCCATGCCTCACCGCTCTTCGTAGTATTCGCCTTAGCACATATCCCCTGCCTTCGTTAGAAGGGAGTATGCCGTCGGTGATGATGAAGGTAACCGCACGCGCGTGGTCGGCTATGGCCTTTATGGATACGTCGCTCTCCTTATTTGCTCCTGATCTTACGCCTGAGAGTTTCTCTATAAATTCTATGATCGGAACGAAAAGGTCGGTTTCGTAGTTGGATTTTTTCCCCTGCATTATGGATGAGAGCCTCTCAAGGCCCATGCCGGTATCTATGGAAGGTTTTTTTAGTGGGGTAAGATTACCTTTAGCGTCGCGGTTATATTGCATGAAGACCAGGTTCCAGATCTCCAGATATCTTCCGCACTCGCACTCGACAGAGCAGTCCTTTTTGCCGCACCCGAACCCTGCGCCCTGGTCGATATGAATTTCCGAGCACGGGCCGCACGGGCCGGTCTCGCCCATGGCCCAGAAGTTGTCCGCCTCGCCGAGTCTAACTATCCTATTCGCCGGAACGCCGATCTTTTCTTTCCAGATACCGGCCGCCTCGTCGTCGTCCTTAAAGACGGTTATCCAGAGCCTTTTAGGGTCGAGTCCCATGCTCCCGGTAAGAAAATCCCACCCGTACTCGATTGCGTCCTCTTTAAAGTAGTCACCGAAAGAAAAGTTGCCGAGCATCTCGAAGAAGGTGTGGTGGCGCTCTGTTCGGCCGACATTTTCGAGATCGTTGTGCTTTCCCCCGGCGCGTACGCATTTTTGCGCGGTGGCGGCTTTGGAAAAGTCGCGTTTTTCCTCGTCCAAAAAAACGCCTTTGAATTGTACCATGCCTGCGTTGGTAAAGAGTAACGTGGGGTCGCCAAGCGGGATAAGGCTTGATGAGGGTACGATCTTGTGGCCCTTTCCTTCGAAATAATCGAGGAAGCTTTTTCTAATATCGTTCGAAGTCATCATCTGTAAGTGGCGTTAAGGACTCTTTAGGAGCCGGTAGATTGTGGTTGATGGAAAGCCCCTGGAGCTTAAGTGTCTATAGGCGCTTTCGAACAGTTTCCCCTCAAGCGGGAGAGAGACCCCCCGCTTCCTTAGCCATTTCTTTAAGGCGTTTTCTGCGGCGGCCTCTTCTACCTCTTCAGAGATATCGCCCATGATCTTTGTAATTATCTCTTTTGAGATCCCCCGATTGCCCAGGTCAAAGGCAATTTTCCTACTGCCCCAGTTCTTGTTCCTTAGCCTTGAGGCGGCAAGCTCTGAGGCGAAGAGAGAGTCGTTAAGATAGCCGGATTTCTTTAACCAGTCGATGGTATTAGTGATAGAGTCTTTGTCAAAACCCCTGTCTCCAAGGGCCCGTGTTAGTTCATGGACACTCCTTGCCCTGTATGAAAGGAGGTTTAGCGCCCTGGACTTTATGTCCGCCTCTTTGGTCTTCTTTATCCTCTTTGCCAAATCTGATTTTATGTGAGTGTCGCTTGACTCGACACTGCTCTAAAACCTCTCTATATCATCTTCCGTACCCAGGCTTTCTTCTATTGTTTCGATTCCTTCCGATAGTTCGGCTGATTCCTCGTGTAGTGCGTCTGTCGAAGAGCTTACACCGCCCTTGATCCTGAGCGCGAAGTCGTCCGGGTTACTCGATTGCCTGAGCGCCTCTTCATAGGTTATAAGCTCCCTGTCAAGAAGGTCCATGATCGATTGGTCGAATGTCTGCATCTGGTAGGTGTCCTGCCCCTTTAAGATGGCGTCCGCAATCTCTGTGGTCTTATCTTTGTCTACTATGCAGCTTCTTATCCTTGAGTTGACGATCATTACCTCAACGGCCGGTACCCTGCTCTCGCCGCCTCTGGTGGGTATCAGCCTCTGTGAAATGATCCCCCTGAGAATGCCCGCAAGTTGAATACGAATTTGCTTTTGCTGAAAAGGCGGAAAGACGGAAACGATACGGTTGATCGTCTCGGTGGCGTCTATTGTGTGCAGTGTCGATAGTACGAGGTGCCCGGTTTCAGCGGCGGTAAGAGCGATCTCAATGGTCTCAAGGTCCCTCATCTCTCCAACGAGTATAACGTCGGGGTCCTGTCTGAGCGCCGCCCTGAGCGACTCGGCGAAGCTTGGGGCGTCTACCCCGATCTCGCGTTGGTTGATGACGCTCTTGTTGTCCTTGTGGGCGAATTCTATCGGGTCTTCGATGCTAATTATATGGCACGCGCGGTTTTTGTTGATATGGTCCACCATGCTCGCGAGCGTTGTGGACTTTCCGCTTCCCGTGATGCCTGTTACAAGAATAAGGCCGCGCATATCATCTGAGAGTTTATTGAGTACCGTGGGCAGGTGGAGCTGCTCGAAGCTCTTAATATCCAGGGGTATTATTCTAAAGACGATACCCACCGCGCCGCGCTGCAGGAAGACGTTCACCCTGAACCTGCCCACCCCCGAGATGCTGTATCCAAGGTCCACCTGGTGTTTTTCCTTGAATATATCTCTTTGCGTATCGTTCATGATGGCAAAAGCGATCTTGGAGAGCTCCGCGGGCATCAGGCGTTCGAACCCTTTTATGGCGGCAAGCCTGCCCTGGAGCCTGACTATGGGCGGGCTTCCTGCCTTTAAGTGCACATCCGAGGCCCCCTGTTTCATTGAGTACGCTAGTATTGCATCGTAATTGAGTTCCGCCATTATTGCACCTCTCTTCTCTTGATATCAAAGTGTTGATATATTTTATCCTCTATCTCCATTGTCAGTTCCGGTCTCTCTTTGAGTGTTTCTACGACGGCAATTCTACCCTGGCCGATCCTCTCGTCGCCGTATGAGAACCAGGAGCCGCTCTTTTCTATTATGTCGGCGTCTACGGCCAGGTCCAGTATGTCTCCGGCCCTGCTTATGCCCTCGTTAAACAGGAGGTCGAACTGCGCTTCCTTAAAAGGCGGGGCCATCTTGTTCTTTACTACCTTTACGCGCACCCGGTTGCCTATAACCGTGTCGGCCTTCTTGATCTGTCCGATCCTCCTGATATCCATCCTTACGGAGGAGTAGAACTTGAGCGCGTTTCCGCCTGTTGTCGTCTCCGGGTTGCCGAAAAATACGCCGATCTTATGGCGAATCTGGTTTATGAAGATCAAAGATGTCTTGCTCTTGCTTATGGTGGCGGTGAGTTTCCTGAGTGCCTGGCTCATAAGGCGCGCCTGAAGGCCCATGTGCGCGTCTCCCATATCGCCCTCGAGTTCCGCCTTGGGTACGAGCGCCGCGACAGAGTCGATCACGATAAGGTCCACGGCGTTGCTTCTGATAAGCATGTCGGCGATCTCAAGGGCCTGCTCTCCGGTATCGGGCTGGCTTAAGAGCAAATCCGCGACATTTATCCCGAGCCTCTCGGCGTATCCCATGTCAAGGGCATGCTCCGCGTCTATGAATGCGGCGGTGCCGTTGCTTTTTTGCGCCTCCGCGGCAATATGGAGAGAGAGGGTGGTCTTTCCCGAACTCTCCGGGCCGTATATCTCGGTTACCCTGCCGCGCGGAATGCCCCCTATGCCTAGAGCGATATCGAGCGCCGGAGAGCCGGTTGAGATAGAGGGGACATCTTTGATCACCCCCTCTTCGCCAAGGCGCATGATAGAGCCCTTGCCGAATTGTTTTTCGATCTGGCTTATCGCCAGTTCAACGGCCTGTTGTTTTTTCTTGTCCGAATCCCCGGATTCTTTCGTTGTATCCGCCTTCTTGCCCATCAATAGTTCCTCCTTTTAAATATCATCCATTTCTCTTGGATTGTGGAATATTACCTTCTTTATTGTAGAGTGTTTGGCCCCGAGCGCTGTGAGTTCGCTCTTAAGGAGCTCTACGCCACCTGCGATGAAGCTTATCTCAAGTGAGCGGCCGAGAGTATCGAGCCTCTTCTTGATCTCAAGGAATCTCTCCTTCTTCCTTATACGCATGAGGGTGAGGTGAGGGGCGTAAGGACGCCTGTCTTGCTCTATCCCCACTCTTTTAAGCTCTGCCTCTATATCATCTTTAAGTTTGACAAGTTCCGTGCTTGGCTCAAATCCCACCCAGAGGATCCTTTGGCCTTTAAAGTCAATGTCCCTGGCCGTAAGGGTAAAGGAGGCGGTGGACTCTGAGGCCCTTTGGAGCGCCTTAGCCACCGTATCCGCCCTATCCTCCTCTATATCACCCAGAAACTTAAGTGTCAGGTGCATATTGCCGGGCTTGACCCATCCCGGCTCGCCTTCTCTTTTGCCGAGGCTCTCTTGAATAAGGAGAAGGCTCTCTTTGACCTCCTGGGGCAGCTCTATGGCTATGAAGGCTCTGATCTGAGCACCTTTATAAGAAGCTTTAACGCCGCCCGGGCGGCTTGATCCTTGATCTCTTCTCTGTCGCCGGATAGAGAGAGCCTCTCTGTTACGTCCTCTTTGCCCCCTGAGATTGCGATAAATACCGTGCCGACAGGCTTATCCGGCGAGCCGCCGCCCGGCCCGGCAATACCGGTGATAGCTACCCCTATGTCACTCTTTAGCCTCTCTCTTGCGCCTTTTGCCATCAGTTCGGCGCACTCGCTTGAGACCGCTCCGAACTCTCTTATAATATCACCCGGGACACCCAGCAACTCCTCCTTGGCGCTATTGGCATAGGCCACCACAGCGCCGGTAAAAAAGGCGGAGCTGCCCTCTACGTTCGTGATCTTATGGCCTAAGAGCCCCCCGGTGCATGACTCTGCGAGCGCTAGCCTTAGCCCCTTTTCCATCAGGAGAGCGGCGCACTCTGTGGCCTCGCTTATAGGGCCAGAATTCATGATAATCTAATATAATTAATTAGATGCATAATAATATTAGCGAATATTCCAGCTACAGCGTCATCTAGCACTATCCCCACACCGCCTCTTACCCGTTTGTCCAGGTACGAGATCGGGAAGGGTTTCAGGATATCAAAAAATCTAAAAAGAAGAAAGACTATTATGACATTAATGAGTGTGAATGGAATAAGGAAGAAGGCGACCATAAAGCCCAGGACTTCGTCTATAATTACCTTTGCCGGGTCTTTTCCGCCAAAGTTTTTCTCCGCCGCGCCTGATATCAGAGAGGCGAGGATAAAGAAGATGACCACGGCTATGGCGTATACGTATTGCGGGTAGCATGAGAGGAGATAGACGATCGGTATACCCCAGAGCGTGCCGGCCGTGCCGGGCATCTTCGGTGTATATCCGACGTAAGCGCCGGTGGCTAGAAAGTTGATGATTTTTTTCTTCATAGCCCAGTTATCCTAAGTGATTCGACACTAAAATATAAATCGGCGCATGCCGATATTAATGAGTATTCCTATGCCGATCAGCGAAGCGATAAGGAATGATCCGCCGTAGCTCAAGAACGGCAGCGGCATGCCGACGACAGGCATAAGGCCGCAGACCATGGCAAGGTTGATTATCGCGTGCCAGAAGAACATGAGCGAGATGCCAAGTGCAACGATAAAGCCGAACCTGTCCTTTGACAGGCCCGCGGCATTGAGGCCGCGAAGTATCAGCATCAGGAAGAGCACTATAAGGACAAAAGAGCCCATAAAGCCCCATTCCTCGGCAAATATGGGGAATATGAAATCGGTGTGGTGTTCCGGCAGAAAACGAAGCGTCCCCTGCGTGCCGTTGGTAAAGCCCTTACCGAGGACCCCTCCGGAGCCGATGGCGATCTTACTCTGCAGAAGATGGTAGCCCTGGCCGAGCGTATTGCTCGATGGGCTTATGAAGCTCAAAAGACGCGCCTTCTGGTAGGCCTTGAGCGAGGTCCACGCAAGAGGAACAATAGGGGAGAAGGCGAGAAATGTGAGTATAAGGGTCCGGGTCCGGACCTTGATGACAAATATCATCGAGCAGAATATGAGCGCGAAGACCAGGGCGGTTCCGAGGTCCGGTTCTTTGGCCACCAGCAGAAAAGGGACGATCAAAATGACCGCGGGCTTTAAGAGGTCCTTGATGGTCATCCCGGAGCGCGCGATATTTTTTGTGCTGAAATATTTCGCCAGCGCCACGATCAAAGCGAGTTTGGCGAACTCGCTCGGTTGAAAGCTTATAAACCCCAGCGATATCCACCTGTAGGTTCCGGCGACTGCGTGGCCGAAGATCAACACATAGACGAGCATGAAGAGAGATATACCGTATATTATATACCCGTATCTCTCGAGCAGTGAATAGTCAATTATTACGGCGACGACAAAGAAGATGGTTCCTATAAGAAGCCATGAGATGTGCTTGTTGTAGATATAGAAGCCCTGCGTATAGGTGGCGGAGTATATTGTGGCAAGTCCGATTGCCGCGAGCATTATCGTTACCGCTATTAGCGTCCAGTCTATCTGCGCCAGGAGTCTTCTGTCTATTAATTGCATTCTCTTATCCGTTCTCCAGTTTTATCTTAGTGGAGACTTCAGTCTTCTGCTCTTTTTTTCTATCTATCTCTTTGATCGGTTTTTCTTCACTATTCTCTTCTTCTTTCTTTTCAAGGTATGCCTTGATTACTTTTTTGGCAACGGGCGCGGCGCTCGCGGAGCCGAAGCCGCCGTGTTCTACGATCACGGCTACGACAATTTTTGGATTATCATATGGCGCAAAGCCCACAAACCACCCGTGGTCGCGAAGTTTGTAGGGGGTCTTCGTGATATCCTTGACCCTCTTTTTAAGTGCTACCACCTGGGCCGTGCCCGTTTTGCCGGCGATCACGATCTCCTTATCCATCAGTCCCCTCGCGGTGCCTCCGTCCTCCCACACCACCCCCTTGAGCGCTCTCTTTAATAACGTAAGGGTCTCTTTGTTTATGGGGAGTTTGCCCTTTATATCGGGAGAAAAATCCTCTATGACCTCGCCATCGTGCGAGGTTATCCTCTTAATAAGTCTCGGTCTTATGATATAGCCGTTATTCGCTATAGCGCTGAAGGCGCCGGCCATCTGAAGCGGTGTCGCGAGCAGAAAACCCTGCCCGACCGATACGCTCAAGGTCTCCCCCCTGTACCAGCGATCTCCGATGACCTTTCTCTTCCAGGCCTTGGTGGGCACCAGCCCGCTCTTTTCGTCCTTTAATTTTATGCCGGTCTTCTCTCCAAGACCGAATCGCATAGCGTAGTCCGAAAGGTGATCGATGCCGAGTGCGAGCCCCATCTGGTAGAAGAAGGTATCGGATGATTCCACTATTGCCGTGTGGATGTTTATCTCTCCGTGGCCGGCCTCCTTCCAGTCCCTGTAATCACGGTCCTTGAACCTGTAGGACGCTCCGGACAGTATCTTATCCTCCGGCTTTACCACCGCGTTTTCCAGCGCGGCGGCGGCTGTGATTATCTTGAATGTTGAGGCCGGGGGGTATTGGCCCTGGATTGCCCTGTTTGTAAGTACGTTCTGCGGGTTTCTGATTATCTTTCGCCACTCTTTATCGGATACACCGATAGTGAGCGCGTTCGGGTCAAAGGACGGTGTGCTTAGCAGTACCAGGATTTCACCGGTATTGGGATCGATGGCGCAGACAGCGCCGGCCTTATCTTTCATGGCCTCCCATGCCGCCATCTGCGTGGGGAGATCTATCGTGGTATGGAGATCATTTCCCGGCACCGGCGGGTATAGCTTTACTACGCGGATCTCTCTGCCGAGCACGTCGACCTCGATATGCCTTCCCCCGTCGGTTCCCCGGACAAAGTTCTCGAACGAATGCTCGATACCGTATTTGCCGGTCATATCGCCGCCTCTGTACTGATTCTTGGTCGAACGGTTCAGCTCCTTAAGCTCTCTTTCGCTTATCTCGCCAAGGTAACCGACAAGGTGCGCGGTAGCGTCCTTTGAGGTATAGGTCCGCTTTGGCCCAACGCTTAAGAGGACGCCGGGCAGTTTGAACTTGTTACTCTCTACCCTGACCATCTCTTCCCAGGAGAGGTCGCCCTTTATCTTTACTCCCTCAAAGGGCGGGCGTCCCTTGGCCTCTTTGAGGCGTTCTTTTATCTTCTCGGGCTCAATATCGACGAGCTTAGTAAGGGCCTTGTAGGTCATAGGCCAGTCGTTGACGTCGTCGGGGACTATCATGAGGTCGAAACCGGGGCGGTTTTCGGCGAGCCTTGTTCCGTTGCGGTCGAAGATGAGCCCCCTCGGCGCGTTGTTCTTTACAAGGCGCATGCGGTTGTTTTGCGAGAGCTCTCCGTAATGAACTCCTTCCATTACCTGCAGATACCAGAGTCTGCCCATAAGCACAAGGAAAGCCAGTATTATAATGGCTGTCGGTATGGCGAGCCTTACTCTTAATTCGCGTGGTTCTTTATCCTGGAAAAAATTCGTCAAGATATACCGCCTTCTGAAATCTCGGCCCCGCGAAGCATCGGGTACCTCTCGAATATAGAGATTATAAATGGCGCAAAGAGCGCGGTAATGAGCACCGGCGGCATGACGTGGACAAAGAAGGACACCTCATGATTGACGCTCCTCCATATGATAAAAGAGAACAAACCTTTTATCAGCGCGGCCGCCCCGCATCCGAGCGCTTTGGAGGTTATGTTTGAAAAATGCATCCTGTTTGACAGCACATGGCCAGCGGCGTAGATAAAGACAAGCGTGAAAGATGTGGTTCCTATGATCGAGCCGTGCAGGACGTCGTCCAGATATCCGATTACGAAGCTTAGAATAACCCCCCTTAAAGAGGCGTTGTTGTAGGCCATAAAGAAGACTATTATGAGCGGGATGTCCGGCGCCGGGACATTAGGCAGAATTGTGCTTTTAAATGTAAGGTAAATTATGGATATTACCAGGAAGATAAAAGAATCTTTCATAGGCCCCTATTTGAAAGTATTCGGCGCGATAAGGACCTCTTCGAGTTTCTTGAGCGCGGCGTTGGGTTTTATCTCTATCCTCTTGAAAAAATTGTCGCCGCTCTTTTCGGTTTGCGTTATCTCGCCAACGACAAGGCCGCCTGGAAAGATGCCTGAAACCCCGGCGGTAACCACCTTGTCGCCTGTGCTTACGTCGTCCAGATCACGGATATATTTTAATATGAGACCGTTCTTTCCGTTTCCCTCGGCAACACCTCTGACCCTTGTCCGTTGAACAATAACGTCGATATTGCTCCTGGGGTCCGTAATGAGCAAGGCGGTGCTAGTCCCTCCGGTGGTAGCTATGATCCTGCCTATAACCCCTGTCGGACTTATGACAGGCATATCTTCGACTATGCCGTCTTTGGCCCCTTTGTTGAGCTTGATAGTCTTTGTCCAGCCTGAAAGGTTGAAGGCAAGGATTTTAGCCCCGACGGCGTCAAAGGCTATATCCTCTTTAAAGGCGAGGATATCCCTTAGCCTGTGGTTCTCATTCTCGATCTCTTTAATGCGGCTATTCTCCTCGATCAGGGCGAGTATTTTCTCTTTTTGGGTCTCGTTCTCTTTTTTCAGCCCGACAAGGAAGATATAGCCGTTCCACGTGTCGCTCCCGGCGTAGTATGTGCCGAGCATGAACATCTGTAACGGTGTGAAGATGCTCGATACCGTACCCTCTATGAATGCGGCTCCGCCGATCTTCTTTTTTTCCGACAGGGCCGTGTGGAGAGAGAATAGGCAGAAAATAATAGAGAGGAGAATGATCTGGTGTCTCTTGACAAAGGCGTTCATATTCGGTGGATCCCTTAGTGTCGCGTCGAGCGTACACTTAGTTCAGCGGTATGGTTACATCTTTCAACAGGTCGATAGTATCGAGCACTATTCCGGCACCCTTGACCACGCAGTGAAGGGGTTCATCAGCTATTATCACCGGGAGCTTGGTCTCTTCCCTGAGTATTATATCCAGGTTCTTCAGAAGCGCTCCTCCGCCGGCGAGTACCAGACCCTTGTCTACCAGATCGGCGGCAAGTTCCGGGGGTGTGCTTTCAAGGACCTGCTTGACCGATTCTATGATGGCATTGACCGGTTCACTTAATGCCTCTCTGATCTCGCTGGCCTCTATGATCATCGTAGCAGGAATGCCGGTGACGAGGTTAGAGCCCTTTATTTCCCTTGCCTGGTCTCCCTCTTCGGACATGGGGAGCCCTATGCTTTTCTTTATATCCTCGGCCACACCGGCACCGATGGCCATATTGTACTTTCTCTTAATGTATTGGATTATGGCCTCGTCGAATTTATCCCCGCCGATCCTCACGCTCTTGGCAACGACTATCCCGGAGAGCGATACCACGGCTATCTCCGAGGTTCCTCCACCGATGTCGACTATCAGGTTCCCCGACGGTTCGGTGATGGGCAGGCCCGCCCCGATGGCCGCGGCCATCGGTTCTTCTATTAAGTAAACTTCCGCGGCTCCGGCGCTGTAGACCGATTCCCTGACAGCGCGCTTTTCGACCTGCGTTATCCCCGACGGTACGCCGACTATGATCCTCGGCCTCACCAAGAGCCTTCTGTTGTGTACCTTGGTGATAAAGTACTTGAGCATCTCTTCTGTTACCTCAAAGTCGGCTATCACTCCGTCTTTAAGCGGCCTTATGGCCGATATGTTCCCGGGGGTCCTTCCGAGCATCGCCTTGGCCTCGCTTCCGACGGCAACGACCCTTCTTCCTTTGGCCTCGGTCTTTACAGCCACGACACTCGGCTCATTCGATACTATGCCCTTGCCCTTAACGTAGACGAGCGTGCTGGCAGTGCCGAGATCGATGGCAAGGTCGTTTGAGAAATAGCCTAATAGTGAATTGAACATGAAAGCTCCTTACTCTGAATTTATAATGAAAAAAGTCAATATCCCTGTATATTTACCAAGTCTAAAATATTAACAAAAAGGTTTCGTGTTGGCAAGCGTAAACTACACCAGCCACACCAGTCCGCCACACCAGTGTGGTTTTATAT
>CBDVCO010000026.1:0-19923 GCA_965372515.1 uncultured bacterium
GCGGCAAGCCATTCCCCGGCGGCCCCATGGGTCCAGATATAGTTGATATCCTCCCTGAAGAAGTTGAAAATCTTGGATTCTCTCAGGTGGTGTTCAGGTCCCGGAAGTTCGCTTGAATTATTGCTTATGATTTATTTTTATTATATAATATGATGGTTTAGGTGCCCAAGACTATTAGGTTTTACAAATAACATTATTGAAAATTTTCGCAAGCCCTTATAGGCTGGCGTTAGGGCTTGTAAGGGCTGTTAATAACAGCCCTTACTTGTTAGAGATGGAACTATTGTGTGGTTTATTTTTGTCAGTGAACGCTTACCCGCAGGTGGCATGAGTTGAATATACTACACGTCTTTTCAACGCTCCCTATAGGCGGGGCCGAGGATCGTCTGAGGACGTTACTCTTGAATATGGACAGAGATCGTTTTCACCCCGTGGTCTGTTGCATAGGAGAAAAGGGTGTTATAGGTGATGAAATTGAATCGTTCGGTTTTGAAGTTATAAGCCTGGGCAGGATGAAGCATAGGAGATGGGACTGGCGTATAGTACGCGACCTGATCTCGATAATCAGGGACCGTAAGATCGATCTCATGCACACCCAACTCTACCACGCCAATATGTACGGAAGATTAGCGGCCTTCAGGGCCGGCGTCCCGGTAGTTATAACTGAGTGTAACGTATATAAAACCTATAAGTTTAAGAGGAAGGTCATCAACCGCTTCCTCGGGAAGAGGACCGACAGGGTTATTGCTGTTTCAAACTCTGTAAGGGACTATGTTTTAGAGAGGGACGGACTCGACCCGGCTAAGGTAACAGTCGTAAATAACGGCGTAGATATCACACGTTTTAAGCCCGCTACTAATCAAGAGAAGGTCGAGATCAGGCGGTCGCTGGGTATTGACCCGGATCTAGAGCTTCTTGGTACGGTCTCAAGGCTTTCCAGTCAGAAAGGCCATACATATCTTCTGAAGGCCTTTGCTTCGACCTTGGAAGCATTTCCTGATCTTAAGCTTCTTATCGTTGGCTCTGGCTCTTTAGAAGAGGAGCTAAAGAGAGAGGCCGCTGGTCTTGATCTAATTGATAGCGTACGATTTCTCGGCGCCAGAAGAGACGTGCCGGAAATCTTAAAGGCCCTGGATATTTTTGTCATGCCGTCGCTCTGGGAGGGTTTCCCCAGAGCCCTCCTGGAGGCCATGGCCACAGGGCTACCCGTTGTCGCCGCGCGCGTTGGCGGAGTACCCGACGCAATAGAGGATAGAGTAAGCGGCCTGCTCGTAGAACCAACAGACGTCGATGGGCTTGCCGATTCCGTGAGCGCGGTGCTTACTGATAGCGCGCTGGCAATGAAGCTCGGAAATAACGCGAGAGAGGTAGTTGAAGGGAGTTTCTCTGTTTCCTTTATGGCAGATAACATGGCAAGGCTTTATAGAGAGGTGCTGGAGCGAAGTGGTGCGGCTTAGCATAGGGGGCATTTGATCGATAGACGTAAAATATCCGACTGGTCGAACTATCATAAGTTCTATGTTTCGAAGTCAATCTTCAGGAAGGCTTTCCTGAAGCTCGGCCTCCCCCTGATGAAGGGCGATATACTCGACATAGGCTCGGGCAGAGCGCCATATTCAAAAGAAGTTAAAGGCGCAAGGGTCGTGACAATTGATTTTAGCCCGGATAAGGGACCGATGACCGTTGGTACTTGTACGGAGCTGCCCTTTAGGGGAGCGTCCTTTGACTCGATAATTTGCACAGAGGTGCTCGAACATGTAAGCGAGCCGGAAGCGGCGCTTAGAGAGATGTTCAGGGTTTTACGGCCCGGCGGGCGTTTTTATATTACCGTCCCTATGCTCGGCAGCCTCCATTACGAGCCCCATGATTTTTTTAGATATACCAGCTACGGTCTCTCGCACCTCTTGGAGAAGACCGGCTTTAAAGTGACGGAGCTTGAGCCGCTCGGAGGGCTTTTCTCGTTTCTATGCGTGAGGGGTTCGGAGAGTCTCTATAATATACTTAATAAGCTCTTCTTCTTCCTGCCGCGCACAGTGAGGCTCTTTGCCATAGTGCCGATAATCTGGCCGATAAGTGTCGTCGCCTCCGCCATCTCAAATGTCCTTGATTCATTGGGCACCAGGGATGTAATGACATGGGTGGTTACCGGGACCAGGGACGATGATGCGTACAGTCGGGGTAAGTAGATAATATGGCCAGCAACGCGGTAATCGGTCTTATCGATCTGAGCATGAAGGTTGTGAAGGCATTCGGCCGAAAGCCCGTCAGTTACGAGAAGGAGAAGATAAAGAAGATACTTGTAATAAATACGACCGCGATAGGCGATACGCTTTTGAGTACGCCGGCCTTGAGGGCGCTGGCCGGATTTTACCGGGACGCATACATCACCGCCCTTGCGGGTTCGAGCGCCTATCCGGTCTTGAAGAACAACCCGCATATAGGTGAGATAATTCGCCATCCGGGTAAGGTGGATTTTTCATATTTATTTAAACTGCCGGGGTTGGTCTCGAAGCTCAGAAAGGGAGGTTTCGACCTTGCGGTGGTGCTTCACGGAAATGATCCGGATTCCGTGCCTCTCGCCTATCTAAGCGGAGCGCCCTTTATCCTAGGCATGATAAAGACGGCCTTTCCCTATCTACTGACCTGGTATTGTCCGCGCGCCGGCGCAGGGCATACCATAAGGA
This sequence comes from uncultured bacterium, assembly GCA_965372515.1. Classification (GTDB taxonomy): domain Bacteria; phylum Desulfobacterota; class GWC2-55-46; order GWC2-55-46; family JAJCZF01; genus CBDVCO01. The sequence goes on from CBDVCO010000026.1 coordinate 2,685, forward strand.
TAAAGCTCGACGCCTTGAAGTCGTTGGGGATAGAATCAGTTGATTCGCGGATGGAGATGACCCTTACGGCCGAAGAAGAGGAAGAGGCCGGGCGGATTTTGGAGGAGCGCGGCTTTACCGGGCCGTTAGCATGTATTCACCCGTTCGGCAGTAAGCCCACGAGGAGCTGGCCGATTGAAAGGGCGGCGGAACTTGCAGACAGGCTGCACGATGAACTGGGTTTTAATATTGTAATACTTGGAGGTCCAAGAGAGGTCGAGGGCTCAAGGCAAATAGCCGGCATGATGAAAAGTGAGCCTTTCCTCACGGCTATTGAGACGGAGTTAAGGCTAAGTGCCGCGATCATAAAGAGGAGTAGCGTGGTAATTAGCACCGATTCAGGGCCAATGCATATAGCCGAGGCCTTTAATATCCCGCTCGTAGCCATTCTCGGCTCAACGCTCGCGAGCGCGACAGGTCCTTTGAGTGGGCAATCAATAGTATTACAAGATCTGGAGGCATGCGACGTTGTGCGGGCTTGTAAGGATTATAAGTGCGATCATATAAGCTGTATGAAGGCAATAGGCGTAGAAGAGGTGATGGATGCAGTCAAGCGACTACATAGAGTATCGGAATAAAGATTACAAGGGTTTTATCCGCAAGGGGCACCACTCGAAACCCTTTATAGAGTTTCTCGATAATATCGACTCCAATATCAAGGATATTGTGATAGAGCATTATGATAAGCTCCCCAACGAAGCCTCAATTCCGCTTCCGACCGACAGGATGGTCACCGTCCTCGATGTGCCGACGATCGATGGAACGAAGAAGGTTCTCTTGAAGGAGGACGATTTTGTACGGGCATTTAATTTCTTTAAATCGTTTAAATCGATATTCAAAAAATCCAGGGGCATGAAGGGCTGGCTCGCGGCCACGCGGCTGGCCGACGGTTTTGTGCTCGTGCCCGAGCCTATCGCCTATATAGAGAGGAGGGGGCTTTTAAGGTTCAAGAGGGGATACTTCTTCATGGAGTATATCGAGGGTTCTCTAAATCTTGGCGATAAGTTAAAGGACGGCGAAGATAAGGTAAGGCTCATTGTCCAGGTCGGCGACCTCTTAAGGGCACTCCATGAACTCAATTGCTCGCACGGGGATATGAAGGCGTCGAATTTTCTTGTAAAATACGAGGGCGACCGCTACAGGCTCTATATGATAGATACCGAGGACGTAAAATTTCACAAAAAGATCGACAAGATGCACAGGATGAAAGACCTCTTGAGGTTCGTCCGTTCCATACCCGATGTCGAGGACCAGGATATGGACATGCTCTTGTCCGGTTACGGCAAGAACGTAAGGGCGATAAACGATAATATAACGCCCCGCGAACTAAGGCAGTTCTTCTACAGCGGAAAGCGGTTTTAAACGTTACGAGCGCCTATTTGGAGTAGAATCGATTGCGAATAAAGAGGATGGCAGATAAGAGCAGGCAGACGAACAAAGAGCTCATGGAACATTACGAGGTTGAAAAGGAGCTCGCTCAAAAATTAAAAGATGCGAGTAGCGTTGATAGGAAGAAACTCTACTCAACGCTCTACGACGAACTTTACAGGAGGTTGCCGCATCACCCGCAGCATACGAGAAAGGCCGACAGGGTAAGGCAGAAGCGTAAGACCTCAAAAAGGCTAAAGCTCCTTGAGAAGTTCCTGACCCCTGAGACCGTTTTCCTCGAGCTTGGCCCCGGCGACTGCGACCTCTCTATCGAAGTGGCAAAACAGGTCGATAAGGTCTATGCCATCGACGTTTCCGATGAGATAACAAAGTCCAGTATAAAGCCCGATAATTTTGAACTGATCATTTCTGACGGGTCTAGCGTAGAGCTAACCGCCGGGAGTATCGACGTCGCTTACAGCAATCAGGTTATGGAACACCTGCATCCGGATGACGCCGTAAGCCAGATCGAGGGTATCTTTTCTGCGCTTAAGCCGCATGGAGTCTACATTTGCATTACCCCGCATCGGTATATGGGCCCTTTTGACATCTCCAGGTATTTTGACGATATTGCGACCGGTTTTCACATTAAGGAGTATACCAATAACGAACTCTATCAATTATTTATAAAGGCCGGTTTCTCAAAGGTCTACGCGTTGAGGCATATTTCATCGCTCTATATCAAGGCGCCTATATACCCGGTTCTGATCTTTGAGCGCCTCTTGGGCCTTCTTCCGTATTCTTTAAGGAGGGCGGTTACGAGGGCGGCTATCTTTAAAGACCTGCTTTCGACTACCCTTGTTGCCGTAAAATAGAGTTCAAGTGAAGAGCCTTTTCATGTTATAATCACTGGAATCGGGTCAAGTGATGGAAGTAAGTATGGTTTTTAGGGAACTTTCCGGCTCTGCCTTTATAATATACTATAAAAGATTACTTAGATGCCCAGGACCTTCCTGACGAGAAATTCGATCATACCTTCGGTTCCTACACACTGCGATATCAGCGGCTCTCTACTGGTAAGGGTAATAGTATGCAGCCGGCAATAGAGAGAGAGAAGATAAAGAGGATCCTTGTCGTAAGGAGCGACAACCTCGGCGACGTGATATGCACCACCCCGGCAATCGAGGCCCTGAGGCGTTCGTTCCCGAACGCTTATATAGCGGCGCTTGTGGCCGACTATACCAGAGAGGCCCTTGCCGGGAACCCGTTCCTGGATAAGGTTTATTCCTACGAGAAGGCAAAACATTCGATTTCAGGCAGGCTCACCGCCTGGTTGAGGCAATGGAAGGTGCTGCGCGATATTCAACGCGATGGTTTTGACCTGGCCTTTGGCGTAAGGAGTCTATTTAGCAAGTCGCATGGGTGGCTGGTATTTATGAGCAGGGCTACATACAGGGTCGGACACCGCCCCGTGAACGGATCATGGCTCTCGTCAAGATATTTTAATATCTATGTCGATGACGAGGTCGGGGAGCTTCACGAGGTGGAGCGTTCGCTCAACGTTGTGAGGGCCGTCGGTGTCGATATTGAAGATAAGAGACTTTGTCTGACAGTCGGCGATGACGACCTGAAGAGCGTGGACAGGTTTCTGGAGGACGAAGGGCTCACGGGAAAAAAATTGATATCTCTACATATCTCTACGAGGCCCGAACACGACAGGTCATGGCCGGTGGAGAGTTATGTCGAGGTCATAGACGAAATAACGAAGTGGCCGGGCGTTAAGCTGGTCGTCAACTGGATGGACAAGGACGCCGCGACGGCTAAAGAGATCCTCTCTAAGGTCAAAGAGCCCCCGCCTGTCTTTAAGGCCGGGGGGCTAAAGCTCTTCGCCGCCTTGGTTAAGAGGTCTGCAGTGCTTATAACTCTCGAGGGTGGCGCAATGCATATAGGGGCTTCTCAAGGAACTCCGACGGTCGCAATTTTCGGCAAGACATCGCCAAAGGTCTGGAGACCGTGGGGTGAGAATAATATTTCTCTAAAAAACGGTGATAACGCGTCTTCCGTTTCGTCGATTGATGTCACCGAGGCATGCGCGAGGCTTCTCGCAGCTATTGAAACTTAAGGATCAGCTATGCGTTTTCAAGGACAAAGTAGAATACTTATCGCGAAGATGCGCTACACGGGCGACGTGCTCCTGGCAACCCCTTTTATAAAGGCGATCAGGAAGGCCTTTCCAAAGGCCCATCTCGGAGTACTCGTGAATCTTGGTACCGAGGAGGTGCTCTTCAATAACCCGGATGTAGACGAGATCATTACCTTCGACCGTTCCATGGGCTTTTTAGCTCAGTGGGCCTTTATACGCAGGCTTAAGAAGAGGAAATTCCGCAGCGTCATCGACCTGACCAACTCGGACAGGAGCGCGTGGATCGCAAGGCTCATAGGTGCGTGGTCAAGGATCGGCATCAGGAGTGATAATAAGTTCAGGAACAAGTATCTATATAATGTTTTGCTTGAGAGACCCATAAGTGAACACATAGTGCAGAGGAACCTCGACATAGCCAAGATGCTGAGTTGTAAGAGACTAAAGAACGACCCCGTGCTGAACCTTACCGACGAGGAGCTAAATAGCGGAGCAGAGCTTGTAAGTTCCCTTAAGAAACCCTATGCGGTTATCCATCCCGGCGCGAGGCGCTGGTATAAGAGCTGGCCCATGGAGCACTTCTCTGAGCTTGCCGACAGGATAAAGGCCCTGGGTATTGACGTCGTCATAGCGGGCGGGCCGGATGATTTGGAGAATGTAGCAAAGATAGAATCCCTTATGAAGGAAGAGCCCTTAAATATCGCAGGAAAGACGACTATCAGAGAACTCGCCGCCGTCATAAAGGGCGCCTCTTTTTTTGTGGGTAATGACTCCGCGCCCATGCATATTTCCCATGTACTGGGAACCAGGACTATCGCGCTCTTCGGCCCGACCGATTGGCGCGTCTGGCGGCCTATGGGTGAAGGGCATTTCGTCTTTGCCAAGGACTTGGACTGCAGCCCGTGCGGCCACAGCAAGGACTGCGATAAGGTTGACGATTGGTGTATGAGGCTCATAACCGTAGAGGAGGTCATGGAGGCCGTAGACTCTATAGTCGATGAAAAGTGAGTGATGTTCGCTGGCGAATGCCATCAGGATATGGTATATAGATATACTGAGTTTCCGGATAGTTAGTGTAAAGAGGAGGGTTGTTGAAGAACCTGATAACCAAACAGAAGGCCAACCAGATACTTAAGAAATTTTCGTCAACCAGGGTCTTGATAATCGGGGACCTGATAATGGATCACTTTATCTGGGGTAATGTAAACCGCATCTCGCCGGAGGCCCCGGTCCCGGTAGTGGATGTGACGAGCGAGAATCTTCTCCTGGGCGGAAGCGCGAACGTAGCAAATAATATCAACAGTCTTGGAGGTAAGTCTATCGTCTCCGGCGTTGTCGGCAGGGACAACGACGGTAAAGCGCTTATTGATATTTTAAAGGGCATTAAGATCCGCACCCGCGCTATAGCAGTCGATGACGTAAGGCCGACCACGATCAAGACGCGTGTCATAGCGCATAACCAGCAGGTCGTTCGTTTTGATCGCGAAGCTAAGTATAAGATCAAAGGTTCGGTCTTAAAGAAGGTTATTACCGATCTCAGGAAGTCGGTCCCCTCGGCAGACGTGATAATAGTCTCGGATTACGCTAAGGGTCTTATAACGAAAGAGCTGGTAGAGGAGATCGTCCTCCAGGCCAAGCGCTACAAGATCCCTATAGCGGTCGATCCAAAGGTCTCCCACTTCGAGTTCTATAAAGATGTAAATATTGTTACGCCGAATAATCTGGAGGCCTCGAAGGCATCCGGCATAGATATTAGTGACGAGAAGAGTCTGAAGGCAGCGGGTGAATTGCTCTCAAAGAAGCTCGGTTGCGAAGCGCTTCTTATAACCAGGGGAGAGCACGGGATGAACCTCTTTGAGGACGGTTCAAACACCCATATACCGACCGTCGCCAAGGAGGTCTATGACGTAAGCGGCGCCGGAGATACGGTTATAGGCGTAATCGGCCTGGCGCTCGGCGCCGGTGCCTCTTATAAGGAGGCGGCGGTACTTGCCAACTTCGCCGCCGGTATTGTGGTGGGTAAGATCGGCACGGCTTCTTTGAATATAGATGAACTTAAAGATGCGGTAAAGAAGGGGCTCAAGTAGGGCATGTTATTTATCGGGGTTATCTATTATGTGTAAGAGCATGACCGGTTACGCCACTGCTGACTTCAGTATTGATGGAAATAGTTTCACCCTTGAGGTGAAGAGTCTCAACCACCGTTATCTGGATATGAAGGTGCGCTCTCCCGAGAGGTTCTATTGGGCTGAGGAGCGGATAAGAGAAGTGGTTAAAGAGAACCTTTCGAGGGGCAATCTCTCGATATTTATCAAACAGACCTCAAACGCGCAGGCTGACTTTACACTAAATATCCCCTTTGTCGAGGCGTGTCGTAAGGCCGCGGACGAGCTTAAAGGGCTCGGCATCAATGGTGAGCTCGATATCCCTTTCCTGCTGGCCCAGCGTGATACCTTCAAGGAGGTTGGCGCTGACCGGGATGTGGAGGCCGACTGGTCCGGGCTTAAGCCGGCCCTTACTAAAGCTCTTTCTTTGCTCATAGATTGGAGAGAGAAGGAGGGGGAAAAGCTCAAAGAGGACGTAAGCTCAAAGCTTGATGAAATTACCCGGTGCGTAGGAGTAGTTCAGGCACGCACGCCTGAGCTTGGCACTGAGTACAGGGAAAAGCTTTCCGCACGGATGAAGGAATTGATAGAACGAGAGGTTGACGAGCAGAGGCTTTTGACCGAGGCCGCCGTTGTGGCCGAGAGGTCGTCTGTAGACGAGGAGATTATCAGGTTAAAAAGCCACGTAGAGCGTTTTACGGAGTTTCTCTCATTCTCAGAGCCGGTCGGCAGAAAGCTCGACTTCCTCTGTCAGGAGATGCTTAGAGAGGTCAATACCATCGGAAGTAAAATTTCAGACCTTGAGGTTACCCGTACGGTGGTGGAGATAAAAGCGGTGCTTGAAAATATAAGGGAGCAGGTACAAAACATTGAGTAAGGGCGTGCTCTATATAGTTTCGGCCCCGTCCGGCGCGGGTAAGACGACACTCTGTACTATGGCGGTCGAACATTTCCCAACACTCGAGCATTCCATATCCTATACCACAAGGGCGCCAAGAGAGGGTGAGACCGACGGGGTCGAGTATCGCTTTGTCGATGACAAGACTTTTGATAAGATGGTGGGCGCCGGTGAGTTCGTGGAAAATGCCCTGGTCCACGGTAACAGGTACGGTACATCCGGGCCGGACCTCATAAAGCTTCTCGAGAAGGGGTGCGACGTCATCATTGAGATAGACGTACAGGGCGCGGCTCAACTAAAAGAGAAGTTTTCCGAGGCCGTTTTTATCTTCATCGTCCCCCCGTCCATAAAGGCCTGTAAAGAGAGGCTGATGAGCAGGGGTAAGGATTCCGATGATGTTATATCAAAACGTCTCGTGCAGGCGATGGAAGAGATAAGAGAGGCCCGTAAATACGACTATATTGTAATAAACGATCTTCTGGATAGGGTTTTTGTCGTCTTTAAAGCCGTTATAATGGCCGAAAAGGTTAGAAAAAAGCGCATAGTGGATAGTGTGGAAGCGCTCTTTGATATTAAATAGTGGAAATTTCTCTCAATAGATTGTAAAGTATTTAGTATATAAGGAGGCAGTTATGGCTAGAGTTACCGTAGAAGACAGTTTGAGGGTGGTACCGAGCCGCTTCTCTCTCGTTCATGTCGCTTCCCAGAGGGGCAGACAGCTCTTAAGGGGCGCACACCCGTTAGTCGATACAAACAACAGGGCGGTCGTTACCGCGCTTAGGGAGATCGCCGAAGGCAGGGTCACCATGGCGGATGAGGATGTAAAGGGTGAAGCGGAAGAGATAAAGGAAGAAGAGTAGGGTCTGATCTTCTCCTCTTTAAGTGCTTTTAGTTTTGTTTGAATCGTAAAGCCCCGCGTCTATAGACGCGGGGCTTTTTTATGAAGGCAGTCTGGGGATAGCGGCGAGGAGTTTTTTCGTATAAGGTTCTTCGGGGTGCGAAAAGATCTTATCGACCGTGCCGCGCTCCACGATCTTACCGTTGTACATTACCGCCACCTCGTCGGCGATATATTCGACCACCCCGAGGTCGTGTGTTATGAAGAGGTAAGAGATATTAAAATCTTTTTGTATGGATTTTAAGAGGTTCAGTATCTGCGCCTGCACAGAGACGTCGAGCGCGCTTACGGCCTCGTCGCATACGATAAACTCAGGGTCAACGGCAAGCACGCGGGCTATGCCGATCCTCTGGCGCTGGCCCCCTGAGAACTCGTGAGGATAGCGGTGGATCATATTTGCGCTTAGCCCTACCCTCGTAAGCGTATCTTTGATCTTAGCTTCCCGCTCGGCCTTGTTAAGCTTTGGGCATAGAGATCTTATCCCCTCGTCAATTATCTCGCCTACTATCATCCTCGGATTCAGCGAGGAGTACGGGTCCTGAAATATTATCTGTACCCTGGAGCGATAATGGAAAAGCTCCCTCGTGCTTAGTCCGGTAAGCTCAATGCCATCAAAGAGCACATCTCCGGCTGTAGGTTTTATGAGCTGAATTATGGATTTCCCGGCAGTCGTCTTTCCACACCCGGATTCTCCTACCAGGGCGAGCGTCTTCCCTTTTTGTATGGTAAGGTCAATGCCGTCTACCGCCTTCAGGACACCGGTCTCTCTTTTTAAGAGCCCCTTTTTTATTGGGAAGTGTTTTTTGAGTCCCCTTACCTCAAGTAGGATTGGATTTTCCGGCGCACTTACGCCGATGGGCGAGACTTTAGGCATCTCAGCCGAGAGGCTCTTTGAAAGAGCTCCGGCCATAAATGCGCTATCGTATAGATGGCACGCGCATTGGTGCCCCTCCTTGTACTCTCTTAGCAAGGGTTCGGTGGCGGCGCACCCCTCCATCTCGCGCGGGCAACGGCCCGCGAACCTGCACCCTGTAGGGAATTCGGTGGCAGGGGGTACGGTCCCCTTTATCGTCTGAAGCGGCCTCCCGCGCAGCCTCCGCTCCGGTATTGCGCGTAGCAGCTGGATCGTATACGGGTGCATAGGGTCTCTGAAGAGCTCTTTCGTCGACCCCTGCTCGACGATCTTTCCGGCGTACATCACCGCCACATGCTCGGCGTTCCTGTAGACGAGCGCCATGTTGTGGGTTATAAGCAGTATCGCGGTGCCAAGCTCGTCTTGAAGGGCGCGCATCAGCTCGAGAATCTGGGCCTGTATGGTTACGTCAAGCGCCGTGGTCGGCTCGTCGGCTATAAGGAGGTCTGGCCTGCAGGCAAGCGCTATGGCTATCATGACCCTCTGGCGCATTCCGCCGGACAGGCTGTGCGGGTAGTCGCTAAAAATCTTAACAGGCTCCGGGAGGCCGACCTTGTCGAGCATCTCGATTGCCGCGCTCCTGGCCTCTTTGGCGCTCTTCCCCTGATGAAGTTTTATGCTCTCTATGATCTGATCGCCGATGGTGAATACCGGGTTCAGCGATGTCATCGGCTCCTGGAATATCATGGAGACCTTGTTCCCGCGTAGCTTTCTTTTTTCCCTCTCAGGAAGGGCGTTAATGTCCGTGCCGTTTAAGAGTATCTCGCCGTCGGCGACGTAACCCGCGGGCTCTGGTATAAGCTGTATAGTGGAGAGCGCCGTGACGCTCTTGCCGCACCCGGACTCGCCGACCAGCGCGAAGGTCTCGCCCCTTTCGATTGTGAGGTTTATGCCGTCAACCGCGCGCGCGACGCCGGCGGGCGTGTTGAAGTAGGTTTTCAGGTTTTTTATTTCAAGTACAGGGTAGTTCATTACTTGGTCCTTAATTTCGGGTCGAGCGCGTCTCTAACCGCGTCGGCGAATATATTCGCCGCGAGCACAAGAGCGAACATGAACACGAAGGCCCCGGCGAGGTTCCACCAAACGACCGGCTCGCGGCTAAGCTCCATCCTCGCGGTATTTATCATGTTGCCCCAGCTCCCCATCTCCGGGCCGACGCCGATGCCTATATAGCTAAGTACCGCCTCAGCGAGGACGAGGCCGCTGAACTGAAGTACCATGGTGATGAGCACGAGGTGCATGACGTTAGGCACGAGGTGGCGTAGTATGAGCCCAATCTGCGAAACGCCAAAAGCGCGTGCGGCCTGAACATACTCCATCTCTCTTAGCTTTAGCGTCTCTGCCCTCAAGAGCCTGCAAAGATCGGTCCATGAGGTGATACCCATGATGACGCATAGCCAGAAGAGGCGGTCGTTTCCTACAAAGAAACCGAGGAAGGTGTCGGTCTCTTTAACGAGGCCGCCCTGGTAGCCCCCGGTGCCGAAGAGCAGCATGAAGGCCGCGATGAGAAGGACGCCGGGGATAGAGGAGAGGGTGGTATATATATATTGGATCGCGTCGTCGATTATGCCCCCGAATAGCCCCGCGACAATGCCGAAGAATATGGCAAAGGGTATTATGATTATCGTTGTGCCCGCGCCTATGACGACCCCTGTGCGTATGCCCTTGATGGCGCTAAATAGCACGTCGTTGCCGACCTTGCCGGTGCCGAGTATGTGGCTCTTTGGATACTTTAGTTCAGGGTAGTCCCTGACATGTATGCCGCCTGGAAATTCAATCGTCTCTTTCGAGTACTGGCGCGTGGCCAGTGGGGCGGAGAAGGTCTTCTCCGTATTGTTACGCATCGACGAAAGTATTCTATCAAGGAGGCTCAAAGCCTCGGCGCTATAGATCACAGACCCGTCCTTAGCGAGGCTGACGCTACCGTTATCGTCTCTTACGGAATCTCGCCATCTTATGCTATCTGCGAGAGCCACCGCGCCGTAGGCGATGAGGAAGACGAGCGAGACCATGGCGAGCCGGTTCATACGGATGCGCCTTGCGGCCTCCTTGATATAGCCCTCCCTACGGGAGAGGATTACAAGGTAGACGAGCAACGCTACCAGCAAATACATGATCATATCTGTCGCTAAGACTACGGGCATTATATCTACTCCAGACGGATGCGCGGGTCGACTAGTGTGTAACTGATGTCGGTCAGTATGAGGCCGCAAATATAGAGTATCGAGCCTAAGTAGACCATCGCTCTCACGATAGCGAAATCCTGCGCCTGTATGGCGTCTATGGTGAAACTGCCTAACCCCGGTATGGCGAAAAAGGCCTCCATGATGAGACTGCCGTAAAAGAGGAAGGGTATGGAGACCACGACATTTGTAAGTATGGGGATCATGGCGTTCTTCAGGCCGTGCTTGAAAAGTACTTTACCTTCTGAGAGTCCCTTGGCCCTGGCCGTCCTGATATAGTCCTTGTTTATCTCCTCTAAGAAGACCGTACGGTAGAATCGTATGCCGCCCCCGACACTGCTTATGATGCCGATAAGGACGGGCAGTACCATGAACTTTATCGCGTGCAGGCCAAAGTCGTATCCCGAGATGGGAAAGAGCCTGAATATCTTACCGAGTACGAACTGGCCGCCTATTATATAGAAGAGCGTTGATACGCTCATGAGTATTACGCAAAAGATCACCCCCCATACGTCGAGATAGGTCCCACGGAAGAAGGCTAACAACATGGAGAAGGTGAGGTTGACGAATATGCCGACTATGAAGATAGGTATGCTGATGGCGAGGCTCGGCCACATCCTCGTCCTGATCTGGTCTCCGATATCGATATTGTTCCTGTCCGATCTTCCGAAGTCGAACCAGAGGAGCGGGGCGGATTTCTGGACAAATACCGTCTGGGTTATGGTTGAGAGCCCTTTTTCATCGGTATTTATCAAGAGAGGAAGGTCGTAACCGCGTTCTTTCTTCCAGTTCTCTACGGCCTCAGGGGTGAGGTTCTTCTCGCCGAGGATCATACGCGCCATGTCGTCCGGGGTGTTTACGAAGAAGAACAATAAGGCCGTTAGGACATTTACCCCGATCAGTATCGGTATGGCGTATAGGACGCGTCTTATGATGTAGGTCAGCATTTTATAAGTTGAGCTTTCTTCTAATCGTTATTAAGGCCGGTATGGAGACTAATATGAAAAATATTATTATCACGATTATGGGTATTAGCCTCGGTCTGTTCCATTTTTCTCTAAGCTCGGCCCTCGTCCCGGCATCTATTCGTATATATTTCATGGTATTGTTGGCCATGGAGTTGCTCTTGATATTTTTTACCCACTGGTGCTGTAGGCCGAAGCTCACGGAATAAAAGCCCCATACCCAGGGCGAGTCCCTCTGGACAATGCGTGTCATCTCCTTTATTATCTCGAGCCTCTCAGGCGAGTTGTCCATATTCTCCATGATCTTAAAGAGGCGGTCGAATTCAGGGTTCTCGTAGTTTACGGCGTTCTCGCCCTTATACTTGACCTTGCTGTTTTGTCCGGCGAGCAGAAAGAAAAAATTCTCCGGGTCCGGGTAGTCGGCATTCCATCCCCAGCCGAAGAACTGGAAGTTGCCCTTGTGCATCTTCTCCTGAAAGCGGTTATAGTCTGTGGTGCGGTTTTCGAGCTGTATGCCGAGGAGCTTGAATTTTTTGATATACCAGCCGATCATTGCCTGCGCGTCTACGCCGGTCCAGGGATTGTCGAAGCTTATTATGAGCGGGCGGCCTTCGCTGTCGCGCCCGTTCTTATAGCCCGCCTCCTCCATGAGCCTGCGCGCCACGTCTATCGATTTCCTGACGGGCTTCATCTTTTCAGCGTCCCAGTCGTACTGATAGGGGTTGATGCCGGGTTTACCGGTCATGTGTCCGAATATGCCCGGGGGAAGCGGGCCGGAGGCCGGTATTCCGCGTCCGTTATTGAATATCTCGATATACTCTTCGTAATCAAGGACAATTGATATCGCCTGGCGTAACTTCGTCGCCTCAACGCTATAGCCGCCTACAACGTCGTCCAGCATATTAAAGCCCATGTAATATATCGACGGGCGCACCGATGTCATAAGGCGTATGCCTTTGTCTTTTATAAAGTCAGTCAGCTCGGCACTACCCTCGGCAGATAGGGAGACGGCCTGATCAAAGCTGTCGCTCGATATGCCCGAGGCGTCGAAGTAGCCCTGTAGAAACTTGTTCCATCTTGGGATAGCCTCCTTTTCAAGCTTGAAGACTATTTTGTCGAGAAAGGGAAGTGGTTTTCCAGCGTCAATAAGGAGTCCGTTCCTTTTATCCGACGTCTCGCCGAATTCAGGGTATGGCTCGCCGTGAAAGTTCGGGTTCTTCTTAAGTACTATCTCGAGATTGGGATTATAGGTATCTATCATATAGGGCCCTGTGCCAATTGGGAATCGGTCAAGCGTTATATTTTTTTCCGCGAGAACGCTTTGCCTGTAGAAGTCCACGGCCTCTTTGGGTATTGGCGAGAAGAACGGCATGGCGAGCCAGTAAACAAACTGCGGATATTTTTGCTTCAGGATTACACGAAAACTATGCGGTCCCGTCCTTACCACTCCAGGTAGTGGGTGGCTTTCATAATCGAGCTCTATCGGGTCGGCCTTCTCGTCCATCATCTGGCTGTAGGCCGCGCCCTGCGCCTTTTTACGTTCAGCACGAATATCAGAGAGCTCTTCATTGAGCGCTTCAGAAAACTCGCTAAGGCCCAGTATATATTTTTCAAGTATCGGCAGTATTGGCGATTGCACCCTGGGGTCGGCAAGCCGCTTTATCTGATATATATAGTCCTTTGAGAGCATCTCCCGTGTGCCCTGGACTTTAAAATCCCTTACCTCGTCAATGCCCTTTAAGTCGCTTGATGTGAGTGCGGCGTAAAGGGGCGCTCCCGTAGAGCCTTTAGCGAATGCCGGGTGTGGCTGATACATAATGTCTTTTTTTATTTTTATCTCGTATATTGCGCGGTCGACCCTCTCCGGCGAGGCGTCGTCAGGGATCCTTTGACCGGTTGCGTCGAAGTAGGCTGGTGAGGGAACACTTTCTGCGGAGAGCGGTATTAGCTCGTACGGGCGTTTAAGATAGTGGTACTGTACCGGCGGTTCAAAGATCTGGCCTATGAAATCGTATTCATTGGACGAGTACGAGCGGGCCGGGTCGAGGTGCTTGGGCGCTTCGCTAAAGGTCGTGTAGTATATATTGGCCTTCTTCTCGCTTGAGCGGTAGGGGTCGTTCGGCGTGCAGTTGACAATAGTAACGGCGAAGAGGGTAAATAGCGCTAAAGATACGAAAAAAAAGGAACGATTCTTATGATCCATAGACAAAACCGGCACCCTTTAGGGAGTATAAGTTATTGAAATCTAAAAAATAACACAGTATTTAAGGGGGGTCAAGGGATTAGGGGAAAGAGTAATGTCAGACGAATACTCCCTCTCTATCTAAACCTTTCGACCCTGTCGGTTGTCGTCGGGTGAGATGAGAGGTAGTTGTGCTTATCCGTGTCGCCGCGCGTCTTGCTCATGCGCTCCAGCATGTTGGCGAAGTGTACTGTCTCGATGCCTGCTCTTTTTAGATATTCAAGGGCGTATGTGTCGGCCTCGATCTCGAACTCCTTTGAGTATTTGGACTCGACTAGGATGACCGGTATGGTCGATGAGAGCGCGGTGATGGAGGTGAGGTCTCCGGTGACGGTGCTTATGATCAGCGCTACGGCCGAGTTCTGGAGTATAGTGCGGAGCGAATGGCGTTCGATAACGTGGCCGACCTCATGGGTCATTATGGCGACGACCTCCAGGTCGTTTTCGCTGAGGTCGATAAGCTCGTCTGTGAGGACTATAGTCCCGTCCGGCAGGGCAAAGGCGTTAGCGCCGACGGCCCCGCCTTTCCTGAAGACTACCCTCATCTCCGGTGCTTCCTCAATACTGCGCGATATTTCGGCAAGCTTTTTTTCGAACTTCGCCTTTGTCTCATCGTCAAGCTCGGACGGCTTGAATAATATCTTATCCAGTATTGTAAGCCCTTCGCTTCCAAGCGGGGTGCTTATGGAGGCGGGAGCGGCAAAGGCCGCGCGCCGCGCAAGCTCCGGTATGCCGTGTTCTATAAAGGCCCAGAGCGCCAGACCCGTTATGATAAGGGCCGCCACCGCGTATACGAACTTGTTCTCAAGGCGGTGGACGTAGCCCTCGAAGCTCTTTTTCCCGGCGCCCTTCAGGAATTCGTCTATGGCGTCATTATCCGAGATCTCGCACTTGCCGCCGTCCGGGAGATATATTGACCTCGGCGCGTTCCCTATGCGCTCGGATATCTTCAGCTCGGCGAGCGTGTAGGTCTGTTCTCTTCCGGGGACATCGAGACCTGTTATGCGTATGGTGTCGGGAAGGTGGAGATGTAAAATGACCGCCGCTTTTTTAGCGCTCTCTCCGTCGTAGTAGCTGGCAGGGACCTGGCTCATAGTCCTATGTCGAAGTCCAGGAAGTCGAGCGCTTCTTCGCCTAGCGTGCTCGCCTCCTTTGCTTCATCTGCGATAAAGGCCTCGAAGTCTTCGCCCACGTGCAGGTGGAGGTGTTCGATCTTATAACGCTTAGACCTTATCTTTGCCCAGGGCGTCATTAGCCCAAGCGTTACTATGATGAGAACGGCGTTGGAGATATATATCCACAGCATGTCGCGAACCCTCATGTTGGACTCAAGGCGGCTAGAGCCAAGAGTGGTATGTGAGAAGGAGAGGTTGTCGACAGAGGTCTTGATAAAGGCGAATATGAGGAGGTAGAAAGCCGCCATAATGATCATCGGTACGAAAGCTACGATTTGCGAATTGGCGCGCAGTGAGGTTGAGGCGGCTGCGGCGCCCATTGTTGCGCCTATTGTTGCGCCGATCAAGAGGATTACCAGAAGAAGCCCCTTTAAATATATCTTATAAAAGCTCCAGCTCCTGGCCGAGAACTTAAACGGCGTGGTGCCGTATCGGCTGTGCCCGATGGTAAACTCTTTTCTCTTGAACGCGAAGTGGGGATAGGCTATGCCGAGCGTAATTGTGGAGAGAATGCCGTATCCGACAAAGATATTCAGGGCCTCGCGGTAGGTGGCCTCGAAGTTGAAGCGGATATTCCTGTACGAGGAGTTCCTCGCCCGAAATTTCATGCTCTTTACGACGAACCACGGGATTACGAACATAAAGAGCAGCGAAAACGCTATGGCCGCCATGGGTTTTATATTGGTTACGAGGTTGTAGGTGCCGAAGAAGATAAAGACTATGACCCGGCCTATTAGGATTTTTACCGGGTCGGCGTGGTACTCGAAGGTCGAGCCCGCTACCCTGGTGTTGCCGTAGAAGTAGCGGTTGGTCCTTACCTTTGCCCATGCCGAATAGATGCCTAGCGTGACGATGGTAAGGGCGACATTTACTATCCATATCTTGAAATACTCCGAGGCCGTTCCGGTGAACTTGAAGTTCTCGAGTGTGGTAACAGGAGCGGCCCCATTAGCGGCCGCCTTCGTAGTGGCGTCAGGCGCTTTGGCAGCGACTTCCTCTATAGGCGTTAGTGTCTCGAGCCCTGCCTCTTCAGACCCTTTCCCCTGGTCATGCGGGGGCTTGGAGGTGTCAATATCTCTATCTGTCGGGAAAGTTAGGGTGAAGCCGCAGCTTTCGCAGTCGAGATAGCTTCCGGCTTGAGGCGCGGAGAGTCCGTAATAGACAAGTGAATCGCATTGCGAACAGAGTATACTGTTGTTATTCGTCATATCGCTTAGTTCCTCTTTGGGTTAAGAATAGCGCATGATATAGCGTAATATATATGTATTCTAACATAATGTTAAGGATTTTACCATATTAGAGGGGAGGGCCGCACTTGTGTGGTTATATATTTATTCGCACAAAGATGTCGGCCTACTCAGGCTTCAAAGCAATGAAGGGGTAACCGAATACTTCAAAAGCGCGGGCATTTGTCTCGCCGCTTGCGCCGGCGAATGTATCTATTGGCGAGCCGATAACTATATCGACAAAGCCGATCTCCTCAAGCATCTTCTTCCATCCTGCGCACGGCAGGCCGCCTGCGATTCAGGCACACCAGAGATCGATATTACTGATGGCCGAATCTGGTACGGGCTTTCCGTTGGCGATATCGGCGAATTGGAAGCGTCCGCCGGGCCTGAGTACGCGAAAGACCTCGGAAAAAGCCTTGTGCTTGTCCGGGCAGAGGTTGAATACGCCGTTACTGATGACCACATCGGCAAAGCCCTTTTCTACGGGCATCTCTTCTAGTAGCCCCTCGCGGAACTCTACGTTCGTTAGCGCCATGGCCTCGGCAGTCGAGCGCGATTTGGCGAGCATCTCCTCGGTCATATCTATGCCGACGACCCGGCCATCCGGGCCGACCTGGGCAACGGCTATGAAGGAATCGAAACCCGCGCCCGAGCCGACGTCGACGACCTTTTCGCCTTTATTTAGCTCGCGAAGCGAGAACGGGTTCGCTACCCCGGCAAATGATTCCACTGCCTCATCCGGCAAGGAATCAACGAGTTCCTGGTCATAACCAAGGCGCTTTGCCAGAGGCCGCCCCGTATGGAAATGAAATTCGGAGCCCGGAGTGACGGCGACCTCCCGGTATTTATCCTTGACCTGCTCTCTGAGGGCTTTGGCGTCGATCGTTACATCGCTTTGCGACATCTGTATATCCTTTGGATATAAGGTCCTGTTTCAAAGTAAAAGAAGAGAGGGAATTAAATTAATTTGAACATACTTTCCGATACAAGGCAAGTTTCCAAATAAAACTTATTAAGCCCTCCGGTTAATTACATTCGGCGCTCGTGACATCCATGGTTGCGACTTCCTTGCCGTTCTTACCTC